>CAMGFM010000031.1 GCA_946055365.1 uncultured Prevotella sp.
TGATGGCAAACATCGTGGGTGTGGGTGGCTTCTTCTTTGTGATGCTCCTTGTGCTGCTTTACATCTTCCAGCATGCCGACATACACTCCCTCACCGACCTCCTCACGCTTGAGCTGGGGGCCAAAGGTACGGTGTCAACCTATGAGCTGACATTGCTCTTCACGGTGTTTGTGATGACCCACTTCTTCTATCTGTTCAATGCGAGGGCATTTGAGACCGGACGCAGCGCGCTCCATTTCAAGGGTTGCAACGGACTGCTCACCATATCGCTCATCATACTCGTGGGACAGGTGGCAATGGTGGAGACACCGGGACTACAGAAGTTCTTTAACGTGTGCGGACTCAGCCTGCAAGACTGGCTCATCATCGTCATCGGCTCGTCGCTCGTGTTGTGGGTGCGCGAGATATGGCATCTTGTCACCAAGAGATGACGGCTCAAGAGCGTATGGAATGTGGCAGACGGGCATATACAGCAAACGTCATTTGCTGATAATATCCTGCAAAACACTATAAAAGACAGATGTCGGCAGGCTCTGCGAGGGGCCGTTTGCCGACATCTGTCTTTGTCATAGTGTGCATATTGCTCTGTCAGGCGGCAACTTTGTGTTTCTCAAGTGCCGTTTTGTGTTTTTAAAGCGGCACTTTGTGTTTCTCAAGAGGCACTTTTGCCTTGTTTAAGTGGCACTTTGTCCACGCCAAAGAGTCTGATTGACGGTGACAGGCCTGCCCTCGTACATATCTACGTGAGTCTGCGGTCAGCGTTTTGCCCTGCGTTTTCGTTGTCTTTCATACATTCTGCCGAACATGTCAAGCACCCTCAGCTTCTCCTCTGTGGAAGTTGCGTGTGGGCAGGCACACGAGTCTGGCTGCACGTGGCAGAACGACTCACACAAACGCTCGGTCTGCATCAGAAAGTCCGTGTCAAAGCAAGACTCATAGTCCATGACAATGTCCGCGTCATCGCATGAGCCGATGTCATAGTCATGGTTTGCATTGGGCATGGTGTTCGTGCTTGTCTTTTTCTTATGTCTGAATGTCTCCATAGTCATCTGTCTTTACGATTAACATATACATCAATGACAGATGAGACGCTCAGGTAACTGCAAAGCGAGGGGAAATGCGCTGCAATTTTGATTTTTTTATACTCTGCAACAGTATTACACACACTCCATGCGCCACAAACGCGCTAAAAGACGGTTTTTATGTGCAGTACTGACAGCGGCTTGGCAGTTGCGGCAGGTTACGCCCACGCTCGCCATGCCTTGTCATTGCACGCCTTATTGTCGTCGTGAGAGGCGGCAAGGGCTGTGCGCCGCGTCTCATGACCGTGTCTTGGTGTTTTTTTCACCTGCCTATGTGTCGTTGCACGAAGTCTTTAACCTTGCGTGCATAGGCTTCGGGATGGTCTTTGCAGGCTCTTGCGTGTGCCGAACCCCTTGCCACCCACATCTCCTTGGGATGGGGCTTGGCATCGTAGAGCGTTTGCATCATGTGGAATGGCACGTAGGTGTCTGCGTCGCCGTGTATGAAGAGCATGGGGCGGCTGCATCTGCTCACCTGTGCCAGTGGTGAGGCCTCGTCAAACGACCATCCGTATATGCCGCCCGTGCCGCCCCTCTTGCACAGGTGGCTACAGATGTCTATAAGCGGAAAGGAGGGCAGGCCATACTGCTCTTTGAGCTGCCAGGCAAACTGCTTGCGCACGCTTGTGTAGCCGCAGTCCTCCACAAAGCAGCGTATGTAGTCGGGCAGGTCGGCCTCTCCCGACAGACACATGGTGGTGGCGGCACCCATGGACACCCCGTGTATCACCATTCTTGTCTTTTCTCCTCCCTTGGAGGCAAAAAGCGTGTCAGCCACGTGAACCCAGCACTTCACGTCGAGACGGTCTTTCCATCCCATCTGTATGTCTCGCCCCTCGCTGAGTCCGTGTGCGTGAAGGTCAGGCAGCAGTATGTTGTAGCCGAGTTGTCTGTAGTAGATCATGGCGATGTAGGCAAATTTCCTACAGTTGTCCTTATAGCCATGCACCACGATGGCTGTTCTGCCCCGTGCCGTGTCGTTGCGCAGGTAGATGGCATGGTGACGCTCGCCAGATGGCATGGTGACGTAGATGTCTTGGAATGTGGTGTCGAGAGGATAGGCGGTGAACGTTCTGTTGTCGTTGTTCAGGGCTATCTTGAGAAACTCCATGCCCGTGAGATATGCGGCTGCCCATGCCAGTAGTGCGGCGGCGATGCAGCCGAGGAGTAGTCTGAGACCTTTGTGCTTCATATTGTCGGTATTTCAAAACGTCTTGTCTCGCAGTTGCGCATGTGTTCCACCTCCCTTGTCTTGTCTATCGGCACGTTGCCTATGCGTGCCATGAGAAATTGCAGGAACAGTCCGTGTGATGCCACGAGCAGGGTCTTGTCGCCGTGGTTTGTCAGGAGATAGTCAAGAGCCTTGCCTGCTCGGTCGTAGAGTTGCTGTTTGGTCTCCACGTCATCGGGCAGGTGTGTGAGGTCGATGTTGTTTGTCGTGTGTCCGGTGAGGCTTCCCCAGTCCCTTTCGCGAAACAGCGGCATCCTTAGCCACTCTTTTGGCTGTCTGCCGTCCAGCCATATCTCCACAGTGTCGGTCACTCTGTGCAGGTCGCTGCTTATGATGGTGTCAAACATGTCGGGACTGATGCGCTCTCTTAGCGTTGCGGCCTGTGCGCGTCCGTTTTCAGAGAGTGTGCCGTGTGTCTGTCCCTGCAAGATGTGCATGTTGTTTTCGACGGTCTCGCCGTGTCTGAGCAGGTAAAGTGTCATGATGAATTATTGAATTAGAAATTTTGTCAATTATGAAATTATGAATTATGAATGAGGAATTGTTTGTCAGTTATTGAATTGGGAATTTTGTCAATTATGAAATTTGGAATTAGGAGTGAGGAATTGTTTGTCAGTTATTGAATTTGGATTTTTGTCAATTATTGCATCGGGAATTAGGAATGAGGAATAGACCTTTCGGTTTCATTCCGCTATTCCTAATTCCTCATTCCTAATTCAACAATTCCTGATGTCTCTCAGTATTCCCACGGCCTGTTCCACTGATTTCACGTTGGCTATGACCATCAGGCGTTTGCCCTTGGTCTCTCTGATGTCACATCGTCGTGCATTGGCGGCTATGTAGCGCAGCAGTTTGTCAAAGGTGTTGCTTCTGTAGAACGCGCTTGCGGCATTTGACACGAGTTGCAGCTGCATACGCCCCTGCTTAAGCGTGATTTTCTCACATCCGAGACTCTTGCCTATGCGTCTCAGCGGCACCACTTGCAGCAGTTCTTCGCCCTCGTGGGGCAGCTGACCGAAGCGGTCGGCGAGCCTCTGGCGGTAGTCTGCGAGCTGAGAGTCGTCTTCTATATTGTCGAGTTCGCGATAGAGCAGCATCCTCTCCGCACTTCCAGGCACATAGGAGTCGTGGAAATACATGGCAAGGTCGCTCTCCAGGGCGCAGTCTTCCACAAAGGCATCTCCAGAGATGTCTTTTCCTGCTTTGATGTCCTCGGCATACAGCTCGTCAAACTCGTCGTTCTTGAGTTCGGTGATGGCCTGTGTGAGTATCTTCTGATAGGTCTCATAGCCGAGTTCCTCGATAAAGCCGCTCTGTTCTGCGCCGAGCATGTTGCCCGCGCCGCGTATGTCGAGGTCTTGCATGGCTATATTAAATCCGCTGCCAAGTCCAGAGAAGCTCTCCAGAGTCTCCAGCCTGCGGCGTGCGTCGTCTGGCAGCACCGATTTGGGCGGCGCGAGGAGGTAGCAAAAAGCCTTTCGGTTGCTGCGTCCCACTCGTCCGCGCATCTGATGCAGGTCGGAGAGTCCGAAACGGTGAGCGTCGTTGATGATAATGGTGTTGGCGTTGGCGATGTCTATGCCGTTCTCGACGATGGTGGTAGACACCAACACGTCATAGTCGTGGTTGACAAACCCTATCAGTATTTTTTCCAGCTCCTCCGGACTCATCTGTCCGTGGCCTATTGCCACCCTTGCGTCAGGCACATACTTGCCTATGAGGCTGGCGATGGGCTGTAAGCTGTTGATACGGTCGCTGATGAAGAACACCTGTCCGCCGCGGCTCATCTCAAAGTTCACCGCATCGGCTATTATCTCGTGACCGTAGACAGCCAATTCCGTCTGTACGGGATGGCGGTTGGGCGGCGGCGTGCGTATGATGCTCATGTCCCTTGCCCCCATAAGCGAGAATTGCAGGGTGCGGGGTATGGGTGTTGCCGACATAGTGAGCGTGTCGACATTGGTTTTGAGTTTGCGCAGGCGTTCCTTTGTCGCCACGCCAAATTTCTGTTCCTCATCTATAATCAGCAGACCGAGGTCGTGCCATTCCACAGTCTTGCCTATGATCTTGTGCGTGCCTATGAGTATGTCTATCTTGCCAGCCTTGAGGTCTGCCGTCAGCTCTTTTGTGGCCTTTGATGTCCTTGCCCTTGACAGATAGTCCACCCTCACGGGCATGTCTTTGAGTCTGTCGCGGAAGGTGTGGTAGTGTTGCAGGGCAAGCACCGTCGTAGGCACAAGCACCGCCACCTGCTTGGAGTCGCAAGCCGCCTTGAAAGCAGCCCTTATCGCCACCTCTGTCTTTCCAAAGCCCACATCGCCGCACACGAGACGATCCATCGGGCGTGCGCTTTCCATGTCGTTTTTCACGTCGCGCGTGGCTTTTGACTGGTCGGGCGTGTCTTCATACAGAAAACTTGCCTCCAGCTCGTGCTGCATGTAGGTGTCTGCGCTGAAGGAGAAACCCTTTTCGTGCCTGCGAGCGGCATATATCTTTATGAGGTCGCGTGCGATGTCCTTGATTTTGGTCTTGGTGCGCTCTTTCATGCGCTCCCATGCTCCCGTGCCGAGGGTGCTGAGTCGCGGAGGCTCTCCTGTGTCGCTGCGGCGGTATTTGGAGATTTTGTAAAGTGCGTGTATGGACACGTCCACGATGTCGCCGCGTTGGTAGTAGATGCGTATCATCTCCTTGTAGCTGTTGCCCTCAGGCACTCTCACCAGTCCTCCGAACCTGCCTATGCCAAAGTCTATATGCACCACATAGTCTCCTGGCTGCATCTCTTGCAGCTCTTTCATGGTGAGAGCCATCTTGCCCTTGCGTGCGGTGTCGCTCTTGAGGTTGTAACGGTGAAAGCGGTCGAATATCTGGTGGTCGGTGAAGAAGCAAGCCCTGAGAGAGTTGTCGGCAAAGCCCTCGTGTAGGGTGTGGTCTATGGGCGTGAAGGATATGACAGTGGGCATACCGTCGTTGTGCTGTGCCGCGGTGTGTCTCATCTCCTCCGACTCGAAGATGTCGTGCAGCCTTTGGGTCTGTTTCTCCGAGTCGGCGAGTATGTAGAGACTGTATCCCTGACGCATATATTCGCACAGGGTCTGCGCCATGATGTCAAAGTTTTTGTGGAAGAGCGGCTGCGGCGTGATGTCAAAGGCTATGGTGCAATGTGGTGTGCCGCTGCACGAGTGTCCGGTCTCCACCGTGCGCAGACGGTCTATGCTCTCGCGGAATGTAGTGCCGTCCACGAGTGTGTGTTCCTTGCTCATCTCTTTCATTATCTCCGCCTGCTGCTGTTTGCCGACACCCTCTATGCGTGCTGTCACGGCCTGCCTTGAGAAGCCATCGGCGTAGGTGCTGTCTATGACTGCGAGCATGTGGCTCAGGTCTTTGACCACGAGGAGCGTGTCGTCGGGCAGTAAAGAGGTAAAGGGCTGTCTGTTCTCTGCCCTTGAAGTGAACTCAGGCACTATGACAATGTCGTCGCGCGTGTCCTTTGACAGCTGGTCCTGCACGTCAAACGTGCGTATGGAGTCTACCTCGTCGCCAAAGAAATCCACGCGAAAAGGCAGCTCGCAGCTATAGGAGAAGATGTCGAGTATGCTGCCGCGCAATGCAAACTGTCCGGGTTCATACACATAGTCCACTTCCTCAAACCCCAGGGAGCGCAGCTTGCGGCACAGCTCCGCCAACTCGAATGTAGAGCCTACGGAGAGGTGCAACGTGTTGTCGTCGAACTGCTCCCTTGACACCACCAGCTCGCAGAGTGCCTCGGGAGAGGTCACCACATAGAGCGGCTCCTTGCCCTTGCGCCCCTCCTTTATGCCAGCCAGACGGCTGAGAACCTCCGTGCGCAATATCTCGTTGGCGTTGTCACGCTGTCCATACTTCACCGCGCGACGGAAGCTTGAGGGGAAAAAGAGCGTGTTGTCGCCGCCCAGCATCTGCGTGAGGTCATTATAGAAATAGCCTGCCTCGTCGCTGTCTTGCAGCACGAACACTGCCGTGACTGCCTTGTGGCGTGTGAGCGAGGCAAAAAACACAGAAGCCGATGAAGCCAACATGCCTTTGAGGTGTATTGACTTCACCGACTTGTCGTCTAATGCTCTCACAAAGGCCTTGCATTGGGGCAGAGAGCTGTATAGGGTGTTGAGTTGTGCTATTTTCATCTGTCGCTGTAAGATAAAAAAACTTGCTGTCTTGCCAGCCGTGGTGTGCTTGATTTCTCGGAAAGTGGCACTTTGGCATCATGAAAACGCCACTTTAGCCTATGCAAAAAGGCACTTTACTGTCATAAAGTGCCATTTGCCGTTTTGTCATGGCTGCATCTGTGCCGTCAACACATGATGGGGACAAAGGAATGAATGTCTGCCGTGTGGCTGGCGTGACGTGTGCCACATTCGCCAGGGGCTTGCCAGCCGTGGGAGTATCGTTGCACAGCAGGCCTACGGGTCAATGTCGGGCCTTGGGATAGGTTCTGAACCATCCGTCCAGCCTCAGTCTCATCACGCCGAAGAACGCCTCGCCGAAGATGCCGCCGCTCATCTTGCTCACGCCCTCGCGACGGTTGACAAATATCACAGGCACTTCCTTGATTTTGTAGCCCATCTTGTGGGCGGTATATTTCATCTCTATCTGGAAGGCATAGCCCTTGAAGCGCACCTTGTCGAGTTCCATCGACTCAAGCACGCATCGGCGGTAGCACTTGAAGCCCGCCGTGGTGTCGTGGATGTTGAAGCCCGTGACGAGACGCACATACTTTGAGGCGAAATAGCTCATCAGCACGCGGCCTATGGGCCAGTTCACCACGTTCACACCACTCACATAGCGCGAGCCGATGGCGAGGTCATAGCCCTCATCGTGGCACGCCGCATAGAGTCGAGGCAGGTCTTTGGGGTCGTGGCTGAAGTCTGCGTCCATCTCAAAGATGTAGTCATAGCCATGGGCAAGAGCCCATTTGAAGCCTGCAATGTAGGCAGTGCCGAGGCCGAGCTTGCCGCTGCGCTTGATGATGAAGAGCCTCTGGGCATATTCCTGTGCCATGAGTCTCTCCACGATGGCTGCCGTGCCGTCGGGGCTGCCGTCGTCGATGACGAGAATGTTGAACGCCTTGGGCAGAGTCATGACCGCCCTGATGATTTTCTCTATGTTTTCCTTCTCGTTGTAGGTGGGTATAATGACGATGCTGTCGCTTGTGTTCATTTTGGTTTTGTTTTTATATGATGATAAAGGCTGCGTCTCGGCAGTTTGCAGGGCAGGTCTTTCATTCACGATAGCCTTGCTCTGTCATGATGCTATTGGTCTTTGTTCTCCACAAAGCCCTGATATTCCTTTACGAGTCCCGACATCACGGTGTCATAGCTCTTCTCTTCGAGGTGTCTTATGTTGTCGTTTCCCTTGCCTATGGGTTCTATGGGCTTGTGTATGGTGAGTGTCAGCGGATGCCATGTGACCCATCTCATGTCTCTCATGCGCGGCATCACGTCAAACGAACCGTTGATTGTGAGCGGCACGACAGCCAGTCCTATGTCGTCGGCCAGCATGAACGCGCCCCTCTTAAACACTCCCATGTGTCCGGTAAACGTTCTTGCCCCCTCGGGAAAGACCACGAGCGACATGCCCTCGCGCAATGTGGCGCGTGCCTTGTCATAGGTCTCGCGTATCTTGCTTGGCCCTCGCCTGTCGACAAATATGTGGTGGGCCGACTCGCATGCCTTGCCCACGAATGGCATCTTGCGCAGCTGGTGTTTCATCATCCACTTGAAGTTGCGCCCGAGGAAGCCGTATATGAGAAAAATGTCAAACGAGCCTTGGTGGTTGGCCACAAACACATAGCTCCTGCCTTTCTCGAGATTTTCCCTGCCCTCTACCTTTACGGGCAACAGCAATATTCGGCATATAAACATGGCCCACAGCTTGGGCGGCCAGTAGCTCCAGAAGTGACCGTTGCCTATGGCGCAGCCTATGATGACCGTCGTGCAGGTGAGGAGAGTGGCGAGTGCCACTAAGGGCAGGGCTATGACGAGTTGGTAGATGCGGTAGAATATAAACATACGGATGCTTTGTTTGAAAATTTGTTATGTGCTTTATGTGAAAGATACGTGTGCTTTATGTGAGACGTTTGGTGTATTGACTGGATAAGAGCAACTATGTCGGCGGCACAAACAGCCCTGCGTGTGTCCCGTCACTTGCGTGTCTTGAGGGTTATCTCCACTATTTCAGGGTCGCAATGAAACCTGAAAGGCAGCACTCCGCCGAGTCCTGTCGACACGAAGAGCTTGCGTCCGCCCTCGTCATATAGCCCTGCGTCTTCCTTGCCCACGAGTTTTGTGGGTCTCCATCCCATTATGCTCATCTGTCCGCCGTGAGTGTGTCCGCTGAGAGTGAGCTGTGCGTTGCTCCGTGGTAGAATGTTGCGCCGCCATGCCGACGGATCGTGTTGCAGCATCACCACAAAAGCCCTGCTGTCTACGCCCTTGAGAGCCTTGTCGAGGCTGCCCTTGCTCGGGAACGGGCGTTTGCCGTCGTTCTCATAGCCTGCCATCACTATGGAGTCGTTGCCTCGCCTTATGATGTGGTGCTCGTTCATCAGCAACTGCCAGCCCATGGAGCGTTGCAGGCGTTGTGTGGTCTTCTCGTTGTCTACCTTCTGTCGTGGCGGCAGGTCGGTGTATATGGAATAGTCGTGGTTGCCGAGTACCGAAAACACGCCGTCGCGCGCCTTGAGCGAGCCGAGAATGCCTGTGTGTGGCGTTATCTCTTGGGGCAGCATGTTTTGCAGGTCGCCCGTAAACACTATTGCGTCGGGCTGCATGCCGTTTGTCTCGGCTACGGCCCTCTCGAGCAGGTCGGGCTTGATGCTTCCGAGGTGTGCGTCGGTGAACTGCACGATGCGGTAGCCGTCAAATGCCATGGGCAGAGAGTCAAACTCGAGTGTCATGCGCCTCACGTGGAGGTTGCCCGTACCCGTCATGCACCCTGCAGACAGCACGTAGAGCGAGCCGAGAGCCGCCACCAGGCCTGTGTGATTGCCGTAGTTGTGTCTCAAGTGAAGGGCTTTTGACAGGCCCATGCCTGCCAGTGAGCAGAGGAAAAATAGCAGCTTGGGCACCACGGAGATAGCCATCACGAACATGTAGGCGTTGAACAGCCTTTGATCTTGCGGCACAAAATGGTCGGTCAGCGAGAAATAAGTCGTGGCTGCCGCCAGCAGCAGGCACGGCATCCACCACAGCGTCTTGTGCCATTGCGTCAGCGATGGCTTTTTGCGCAGAAAACTCCTGTAGATGTATATGTCGGGCAGGACGATTGCTATTATTATAATAATGTATATGCGTGCTATCATTGTCTTTTGGGCGTTTGGTCATTTAGCTGTGCGAGCCTTCGCCTGCCACACGGTTGGCAAGAAACCTCCTCATGAGCGTCTCTGGCACTCCTCTTCTTGCGGCATAGTCACGCAGCTGGTCTTCGCCTATCTTGCCGATGTCAAAGTAGCGTGCCTGCGGGTGAGCCATCATGAGTCCCGACACCGAGGCGTGTGGACGCATGGCCCCGCTTTCGGTGAGCGATATGCCTATTGACTTCATGTCAATGATGTCGTCAATGATGAAGTTAAGGCTTGTGTCGGGCATGGATGGGTAGCCCACGGCAGGCCTTATGCCCTGAAACTCCTCTCTGAGCAGCTGCTCTATGCCGAGACGCTCGTCGTTGGCATATCCCCAGTGTCGTGTCCTTATCTCCAGATGCGCCACTTCTGCCGTCGCCTCCGCCAGTCTGTCGGCGAGAGTCTGTGCCATCATCCTGCGGAAGTCGTCGTCGCGGAAGTCATGCTCCAGTCCGTGGTCGACG
>CAMGFM010000032.1 GCA_946055365.1 uncultured Prevotella sp.
TTCAGCATATCCGCAGGCGTGGGCTTCATCGCGCTCTTTGGCGTGGCTGTGCTTAATGGCATATTGATGATCAACCACTTCAACGCCCTCAAGTCGTCGCCCGGGGGCATGCTCATGTGCACAGGGGCTGTCATACGCAAGGGTACGCCCCATCTGTTGCGCCCCGTCTTTCTCACAGGCCTTGTCGCGTCGCTCGGCTTTGTGCCTATGGCCATAGCCACGTCGGCAGGTGCCGAGGTGCAGCGTCCGCTTGCCACGGTGGTGATAGGCGGTCTGATAGTGTCTACCGTGCTCACGCTCGTGGTCATACCCTCATTCTACCGTGTGGTCAATGCCTTTGCGGCATCATGGAGCAGGAGAAAAAGGGCGTGAACGGCACGTGGCGCATAAGAAAGTGGCACTTTGGCATGATAAAAGCGGCACTTTTGCTTAGGCAAAGCGGCACTCTGCCGCCACAAAGTGCCACTTTGCTTGCCGCCTTTGCCACATTCGCATACCGTTCACGACACGCTGACGCAGAAGACATGCCGCAAGATGTCGTGCATGCACGGCACTTTGCCCTTGCTCATAGCGTGGCTGACGTGAAGGGAGTGTCATTAGGCAGTGCAGGTCATGTCGTCGTGCCGTGACAATAGCGTCATTCTATCATGTGGTAAAAGACTTTCTAAAGAGAAAAGCAATACAGTAACAGGAAAAACAATATACTCTGAGACACAAACGAAAAGAGGAGAAAGGAGAAAATGAAAATTTCACATATCACAATGCTTGCCTTGATGCTGCTCGCCACATCGTGTGCAGGCGACAAAAAGCCGTCGGCAGAGGACGCTTCGGTCAATGCCGCAGAGAAAACATCGGCAGACAGCGTGGCAAAACAGTCTGACACAAAGACCGTGGATGCCGTGTCAAGTGCCACAAACGTGGCCAATGCCCCAACGTTTAACGGACTCATGATGGTCAGCCCGCAGCGCAATACCACCGTGTCGCTCACCATGGGAGGCAGAATACACACTCTGTCTGTCATGCCTGGGCAGTCGGTAAGGCAGGGGCAGGTGATAGCCACCGTAGAAAACCCCGAATTTATAGAGCTTCAGCGCAGCTATCTCGACGCATCTGCCAATATAGACTGGCTTTACAAGGAATATGAACGCCAGAAGTCACTCGGCTCTCACGATGCGGCGTCTGCAAAGTCGGTAGAGCGCAGCAAGGCCGAATATCTGTCGATGAAAAGCACCCTCATGGCGGCAGAGGCATCGCTCAAGGTTCTTGGCGTGAACCCCTCGCAGCTTCATGCCAAGGGCATAAGCCCTTATCTCCCTGTAAAGGCTCCGCTTTCGGGCTATGTCACCAATGTCAAGGCCAATCTCGGAAAGTACCTTGATGCAGGCGCGCCCGTGTGTGATGTCATAGACAAGCGTCAGCCGCTGTTGCAGCTCACGGTGTATGAAAAGGAACTGTCGCTTATGAAAGTGGGACTGCCCATGGAGTTTCGCGTGAATGGCATGGGCAAAAAGACGTTCACCGCCACTATTGTGTCAATAGACCAGTCGGTAGATGCCGAGGACTATTCCGTAAAGGTATATGCCAGGGTTGACTCGCCAAACGACGATTTCCGCCCGGGCATGTATGTGCGCGCAAAGATGCGCGTGAACAAATAGGGCTCGAGACAAGTCTTGCACGACATCGTTAAGGGACGCGTGACATTGTCAGAAGCCGTGCATGGCATGGTTAAAGACCGTGCATGGCTTCATGAAAGGCACAGGCGGCATCATGACTGTCATGTGTCACCGTCATGCAAGCGTGCCTTGGGGCGGGCTTGCATGAGCGCAGGCGTTTTTTGAGCCTGCATATATATAAATATGTATAAGAATAAAAAACAAGGAATGAAAAAAACCGACAGCAATAACACCACCCCTGCACCCCGTCATGAATGTTCGTCTGGTGCACGCCAGTTTTGGATATGGACAGCCGCGCTTGTGGCAGGCACGCTATTGGGCATGCTGGGCGTGGCGTGGATAGATGCGGTCATGCAAGTTGTGGCCACCGTCTTCACACGCCTCTTCCGCCTTGTGGCAGTGCCTGTGATAGCCCTTGCCGTGACGCTCACCATAGCCCGCTTTGGCGCAGGCGGCGACGCTCGCCGCCTCTTTCGCCGCACGCTGACATACACTCTGCTCACCACGGTGGCGGCCACAGTAGTGGGCATGCTGCTCTATCGTGTCATCTCTCCCGACAATTTGCCGTCGGGAATGGCATGCGGCAGTGATGCCGATGTGGCCTCTGCGCGTGCCGAGATGGGAGACGCCTCCTACATGGACCACCTTCTCGGGGTCATACCCGACAATCTGCTTCAGCCCTTTGTCGAGGGCAATGTGCTGTCGGTGCTGTTGCTGTCGGTGGTTGTGGGCGTGGTGATAGCCCGTATGCCCTGCAGCCCTCAGCGCGACACCATACTCTCGCTCCTTACAGCCATGCAGGAGATAGTGTCCACCGTCATACGCTGGCTCATAAGGCTTCTTCCCCTCGGCATAGTGGCCTATGCCGCCCGTCTCTCCGCGGAAATGTCGGCTGGCGTGGCGTTGGGCTCCATCGGCAAGTATGTTGCGGTGATACTGGGAGGCAATCTCACGCAGATGTTCATCGTCTTGCCGCTCTTCCTGCTCGCTCGCCGCATCAATCCGCTCAAAGTGGCGCGTGCCATGAGCCCTGCCGTGCTTATGGCGTTGTTCACCAAGAGCAGTGCCGCCACACTTCCCGTGACCATAGAGTCGTCAGAGCGTCTCGGAGTCAGCAGTAGAGTGGCGCGGTTTGTGCTGCCAGTATGCACCACAATCAACATGAACGGCTGCGCGGCCTTTATTTACGTCACCTCACTGTTTGTCATGCAGCACGGCGGAGCCCCTATCACATGGTCGACCATGCTGTTATGGATACCCGTGGCGGTTATTGCCGCTATCGGAAATGCGGGTGTGCCTATGGGATGTTACTTTCTCACGCTCTCCTTGGTGTCAGGCGTGGGCGGCCCGGTGGAGGTTATGGGTGTCATACTGCCCGTGTTCACCATGATAGACATGGTAGAGACAGCCGAAAACGTGTGGTCAGACTCCTGTGTGGCGGCTATGGTCGATCGTGACGATAGATCCTGAAGCCCAGCGAGGCCACTATGACGCTCATGACGGGGCTTATGATATTAAACAGACAGTAGGGCAGGTAGGTCAGAGTGGACACTCCCAGCACGGTGCTTTGCGTCATGCCGCACGTGTTCCACGGCACAAGCACAGAGGTGACCGTCACAGAGTCCTCAATGGTGCGGCTCAGCAGTCTGCGCTCATAACCCTGCCTGTCATAAACGTCCTTAAACATATTGCCAGTGAGCAGTATGCAAAGATATTGGTCGGCTATGGCAAGATTGAGCATCAGTCCGCTTGATGCCGTGGAGCCCACGAGAGTGGTGCGGCCCTTTGCAAGATGTATGAAGAGGCGCGTTATGCCGCCCACCATGCCTCCTGCCGACATCGCGCCGCCAAAACACATGGCGCAAACGATTATCCATATAGTGTCCATCATGCCTGCCATGCCGCGGGTGGCGACGAGAGCGTCGAGAGTGGCGTCTCCGGTGCTTACAGATGTGCTGCCATACACACTCTTGAGTGCAGCCCTGTAGAGCGAGGGGTCTATCTCAGCCAGTAATTCGCGCTGCACGGCTATGGCAAAAGCCACGGCAAAGACGGTAGACATAAAGAGCGTGATGAGGGGCGGCACCCTCTTGGCTATCATGACACCCGTGAGCGCAGGCACGGCCAGCAGCCATGGCGTGATGTTGTATTTCTGTTGCAGCGAGGCGGCAAATGATGTCGCGCTCTCCGCGCTGCCCGTGTCGCAGACGATGCCATAGACGGTGAACACGATGAGAGCCACGGCTATGGACGGCACCGTTGTGACGAGCATATAGCGTATGTGGGTCGTGAGCGGCACCCCCGAGCCGCTGGAGGCAAGCACCGTAGTGTCTGACAGTGGCGAGATCTTGTCGCCGAAGTAGGAGCCTGAGATTATCGCGCCCGCTATCCATCCGTCAGAGAAGCCCTCGGCCTTGCCTATGCCCATGAGTGCAAGTCCTATGGTGGCTATGGTGGTCCAGGAGCTGCCAGTTATGATGCTCACGAGGGCACAGGTGATGCAGGCAGAGGGCAGGAACACGTCAGGGTGTATGATTTTCATGCCATAGTATATAAGTGTCGGCACCACGCCGCTTGTCATCCATGCGCCGCTCAACGCCCCGATGAGCAACAGCATCACGAGCGCGCTTGCCACGCTTGCCACGTTCTTGGTTATGGCCTTTTCAAATGCCGCCCACGGCACGTTGAGCCACGCCATGCCTATCAGCACGCACATGGCAGAGGCTGCGAGCAGTGTCACTTGCGACGCTCCTGCAAGGGAGTCGCTGCCGAAAGACCTGATGGTGCATGCGAGCATTGCCACGAGCATCACTATGGGCATAAACGACAGTATGGCCGACGGGCGTTTCTTTAGTTTCTCTTGCATAAGTATTCATTTTGATGTTGTTGTTTTATGCAAAGTTAATCCAAATAATACTTTTTGGCAATAATAATGACTGTTTTTAGATTGAATATTCAATGATATTGCATTTATGTTGCATATCGTGTGTATGAATATACCAAAATACAATGACTGAGAGACACCTTTTATGTCGTGCCTTGCCTTGTGTCACATCCCGGGTGTTGCCTCTGTCGTGGACTTATGGCGGTATTGCCGCCCCATGACCGCATTGTGTGTCGCATGTGTCCAGTGTCATGTGGCATAAACATGTGCGTGGCGGTTTCCAAAGTGCCACTTTACGGCAGCCAAGTGCCTTTTTGCTTGTGCGTAAGTGCCACATTCTGATGGCAAAAGTGCCGCTTTTGGGAAACGGGGTGTTGCTGCTTGACTTTCAAAGGGCTTTCTTATGATGTGTGGAGGAGCATTTTGGGGCATTGGAGAGAGCCTTGTGTCTGTTCCAAATAGCCTCCTTGTAATGTATGGCAGAGCATTTGATGGCATTGCGGTGTGCTTGCGATGCGTGACACGTGCAGTCGTGCATTTCACTTTTCTCACTTCGTTTTGTCTGAATATGCCATAAAAGTAGTAACTTTGCCCTTGATAACAAGAAAAAAAGTCACTGGCTGAAGTCTGCACATGGCAGACTTCACGTGAAAATATAATCCAAATGCAAGAAATGGACAAAACAGACGTAGGCAGAATGGCCGTTACAGGCTCGGGTGGGGCAGAGATGACGGTGTTCACAGTGTTGTTTGCCACATGCTTCTGCCATTTTCTCAATGACACCATGCAGTCTATGCTGCCTGCCGTCTATCCCTTGATGAAAAGCTCCTTGGGCCTGACGTTTGCGGAGATAGGGCTTGTCACGCTCACGTTGCAAGTTACGTCGTCTCTCGTGCAGCCCTTGGTGGGCATATACGCCGACAGTCATCACCATTCGTGGCAGTTGGCGGTGGGCATGCTGTTTACCATCACGGGCCTGTTCATGTTGAGCGTGGCAGAGAGTCTGCCCGTGGTGCTGGTGTCCGTCGCTTTTATGGGATGTGGCTCTTCGGTGTTTCATCCGCAGGCCTCTCAGGTGTCGCAACTTGCGTCTGGCGGTCGCCGTGGGCTTGCCCAGAGCATCTTTCAGGTGGGTGGCAACGGCGGATATGCCTTTGGCCCGCTGCTCGCGGCCGCTGTCATAGTGCCTAATGGCATGAGGGCTGTCGGCTGGCTTGGCGTTTTGGCGTTGTTGGCGGCGGTCATACTGTTATATATAGGCAGGTGGCATGTGCGTGCGTTGCGTGAGCAGAGGCGGCGCAATGTCCCCACGTGGGCCACGGCACGTCATTATGGCAGGCAGAGGGTGGCGTTTTTTGTGGTGGTGTTGCTGGTGCTGATGTTCTCCAAGAACTTCTACTCTGCGTGCATGGTCAATTATTTCACGTTTTTCCTCATCGGCAAGTTCCATGTCTCCATTTCCGCGTCCCAATACTGTCTGTTTGCGTTCCTTGCGGCGCAGGCCATAGGCACTCTGGGCGGCGGATGGCTCGGCGACAGGATAGGCCGCAAGTGGGTCATTTGGTTTTCGATACTTGGCGCGGCACCTTTCACCCTCATTCTGCCACATCTTGACAGCCTGTATGCCACGGTGGCAGTATCGGTGCTGACAGGCATAATCATGGCATCCGCGTTTTCTTCCATACTCGTGTATGCCACAGACCTCATGCCGCGCCACACGGGCGTGGTGGCAGGGCTTTTCTATGGACTGTCATTCGGCGCGGCGGGGCTTGGCAGTGCCTTGTTTGGCGGCATGGCCGACACTCAGGGCATACAACGGGTGTTTGAGATAAGCTCATTGCTGCCGTTTGTGGGCGTTTGCGCCATGTTCCTGCCCAAAATGACGAGGGTGAGAGGCTAAGTTTAAGTGTTATGGTGGGGGCTGTCAGTCGCTTTCAAAATGTCTGCCCCCATATTATTAACATCCTTACGGTGGAACTGTGAGATTGAAGAACATGTCTTGATTATGAAGAGAGTGTGGACAATTGGCAGAAACCACTATTAAAATACAGTCATGAGTATGAAAGGAATGTTGGAAATGGTGCGCGCCCATAAGGTGGCGGAGGTTTTTGAGGCCCTTTACAATGCCGCGCTCAACGACGATGAGGCTCGGGCCGTGCTTCTGGCGGTGTTGCGCTCGACATGTAGCATGTATCTGTTGCAGGAGCATGAGGACATGATGCGCAGAGTGGCACATGAGGGTTGTGCGCTGATGCAATATGTGTGGGGACGCTACCTCTATATAGTGCGGGGCGACAGCAGTACTAAGGAAGAAGCCAAGACAATGCTGCAAGATGCCGCTGCCGCAGGCGTGGCAGACGCGCGTTCATGTCTGTCGTGCTGGTGGAGAGACGGAGAGAGTGGCATTGTGGACTATGAGAAATATGTCAGCGAGCAGGAGCGAGCCATCGCCGAGGGCAGCCAACTGGCCTTGCAGCTCAGGATGGAGGCCATGATATATGGCTATGCAGGCGTGAAGCGTGACCCGAGGGCGGCGTTTGACGAGCTTGAGCGTTATATTGACGAGGCAGAGCGCGTCAATGGCTACATGGACCCTCGCTTTTATCTCTACTTGGCCCATGCTGCCAAGGAGACGGGCAGGGAGACGCTGAGCGGATCGCTCTATCAGAAAGCCTTTGATGAGGGTGTGCCAGAGGCATGTCTGCCTTTGCTGCTTGTCACGGCGTGCGACTCCGAGGGAAAGGTGATAGACAAGTCGGCCTTTGATGACATCGTGACACGCGGCATGGAGCGCAATTATGGCGAGGCCTTTGTCTATCACATGTTCAGCGTGAGTGAGGACGACTATGCTGCCATGTCGCCCGAGGCACAGCGCAAGACAACTGAGGAGATGACCGCCATGATGACGGAGGCAGCACGTCTGGGCGAGCCGCTCGGGGCATATATGATGGCAGAGAACCACTATTATGGCTCCTTTGGCTTTGAGCAGGACAAAGAAAAGGCGTGGGCGTGGTATTCGGTTGCCGCCATGCAAAGGCTGGGGCTGGCCTATTGGACCATGTCATTGATGATTGCCGCCCATGATGCCCCAAGAAATTATGACATGGAGTTCATGCACGAGTGTGAGTTGCGTGCTTTGAGATACGGATGTGACGATGCGCTTGACAATGTAGTGATTGCCTATTCGCAGGGTTACCTCAAGGATTATGCCGAGGAGATAGACAAGTATTACGCACCGATATTTGACGCAGAGGAAGAAGACCGTCACCATAACGGCGAGGACAATCCCGATGATGACGAGGACTTTCCCTATGACGATGATGACTGTCCCGATGATGACGGACGCTTTGACCCTTATGTCTGAGCGACATCAGAAAGGCGCAGAGGCGACCGTGACACATGCCAATGGTGCTATTGTGCTGCAAGAACAAAGGCAATGACACATCCTCATGGCGCATAAGTCTGCAAGAATAAAGGCAATGACACATCCTTGTGGCGCAATGTGCTGTAAGGAAACAAACAATATAATAGGAGGAAAATTATGTATAAACTTAATGTCAGCGAGAACTATCATTTTGACGTGGAGCATACGACCCTGCGTCTTGTGGAATGGATAAAGTCATGGTTCGCCGAGAACGGCAGTGATGCCAAGGCCGTGATAGGCATGAGCGGCGGCAAGGACTCCACTGTGGCTGCCGCACTCTTGTGCAAGGCTCTTGGGCCCGACCGTGTCATTGGCGTGTCTATGCCACAGGGCGGTCAGAGCGTTAACGGTGCTGAAAAGATTTGCGAATACCTGGGCATGCGTATGCTCACGGTGAACGTGGGTGCAGCCTATGATGCCGTCTCTGCCGCCATAGAGGGGCAGCTGCCGCTGTCAAAGGCAAGCCAGCAGAACATACCGCCGCGTCTGCGCATGACAGTGCTGTATGCTGTGGGACAGTCTGTCAACGGACGTGTCGTCAACACGTGCAATCTCTCTGAAGACTATATAGGCTATGCCACAAAGTATGGCGATGGCGCGGGCGATTTCTCGCTTTTCGCCAATCTCACGGTGACAGAGGTGCTTGCCATAGGCGACTTTATCGGACTACCGCACGACTGGGTGCATAAAACTCCCGACGATGGCCTGCCAAACAGCTGTCCTGATGAGGAAAAGATAGGCTTCAGATACGCAGAGCTCGACGACTACATACGCAAGGGCATCATTCCCGAGGGACACTGCCACAATAATCCCGCAGAACCGCTCAAGGTGGACAAGATAAGGCGCATGAACCTTGCCAACCTGCACAAGATAACGCTTATGCCCAATTTTGAACCCTGACGACATGCCTGCCTGCCATGGCGCATGGGCGTTGTGAGTGGACGTATGTCATGTTTAACGTCATGGCAGGCGCAGCGACAGAGGAAGACAATGCCGATGTATCATCACGGCAGGCACATTAATATTGCCGCAAGTGAGGCTGTGTCATAGTGCGCATGCGCTCTTTACTGTCAGAGAAGTGCCGTTTACGGTCGCCAAAGTGCCGCTTTTCTTTGCTAAAGTGGCATTTTCATATAGCTAAAGTGGCACTTTCATATAGTCAAAGTGGCACTTTCATATAGTCAAAGTGGCACTTTCATATAGCCAAAGTGGCACTTTCATATAGCCAAAGTGCCGCTTTTCTGACACTCAAGAGCCACTTCTGCGACTTGTGAAGAAACACCCGTCAGCGAAGATAGCGTTTGCCGTTATGACACACCGTCAACAACATATTAAGACAAGTACAACATAACATCACGACAATGACAACAAAAGCCAAGGACAACAGATATTTCTTTCCCTCGGAATGGCACCATCAGGAGTGTGTGCAGCTCACATGGCCTCACGCAGAGACCGACTGGCAGCCTTATCTTGACGACATTTGCGAGACATTTGTGCAGATAGCCAAGGCCGTGGCGCATTATGAACGCCTCGTGATAGCCGCCCGACATCCCGAGGAGGTGACGCAGATGCTTGCCGAGAGCCTCAGCGAGGATGAAATGTCAAGAGTGAGCGTCTATCCATGCGACAATAACGACACGTGGGCGCGTGATCACGCCTTTATATCCCTGCTGCCGCTGTCTCACGACGTGCATGACTCTGCCGCGGAGGCTGTCGGCGACGGGCAGTGCGCGCAGAGGCTGCTCCTCGACTTCCGTTTCAACGGCTGGGGAGAGAAGTTTGCCGCGGAACTTGACAACCGCGTGAGCGCGTCGCTGCTCTTTCAGGGAGCCATAGAGGGCGAGCGCGTCGACTATGATGACTTTGTGCTGGAGGGAGGGTCGGTAGAAAGCGACGGGCGCGGCACTCTCCTCACCACAAGCTGCTGTCTGCTTGCCCCTCACCGCAACCAGCCCATGACACGTGAGGACATTGATGCTGTGTTGAGGGACAGGCTGCATGTGCGCAAAGTCGTTTGGATCGACCACGGACAGCTTGAGGGCGACGACACCGACGGACATATAGACACCATAGTGCGCATGTGTCCTGACAACGTCCTTATGTATGTGTCGTGCGAC
>CAMGFM010000033.1 GCA_946055365.1 uncultured Prevotella sp.
GTGCGCTAAATTGTTAAAAATCCGTATATTTGCATTTGCTAATTACTAAAATATAAAAACAGCTAATCTATTTAGATCTGCGGCGGCTACGATGATATTGTTCCTTTGTGGAATTGTCAACGTGCGTGCTGCACATGAGAGTCTTACAAACTATGTCAACCAGTATATCGGTACTGGCGGTCACGGTCACACGTTCATGGGTGCGAATGTGCCTTTTGGACTTGTGCAGCTGGGTCCCACGGAGCCTACGCGCGGATGGGACTGGTGTTCGGGCTACTATTATGAGGACAACGAGCTTATAGGCTTCGGCCACATGCACCTCAGCGGCACTGGCATCGGCTGTCTGGGCGACATAGCGTTTCTCCCCGTCAAGGACAGCAAGCAGGTGTCCACACGCTTCACCCATGACAACGAGAAAGTGCGTCCCGGCTATTATTCCTTGCAACTCACCGACCCTCAGGTGCTTGTGGAGCTTACTGCCTCAGAGCGTGTGGGATTTCACCGTTACACGTTTCAGTCAGGCGCAAAGGGGCAGCTGGCACTCGATCTCAGCCAGTGTATAGGCTGGGATCAGATGACCGACTGTCTTCTCACGCAGGAGAGTGCCACCCGTCTCACGGGTTACCGACGCTCAAAGGGCTGGGCGGCAGACCGACGCATATACTTTGCCATCGATTTCTCGCAGCCCGTACACGTGACGCGCCTCGACTCCATGGAGCGCGCCATACTCACCGTTGACGACACCGCACGTCCGCTGCTTGTCAAGGTGGCACTGTCGCCGGTTGACATCGACAAGGCAAAGCTCAACATGCAGGCAGAGATGCCAGGGTGGGACTTTGACGAGGCCGTGGCCTCTGCCGACAACGCCTGGAACGAGGCCCTCTCGCGCATACAGATAGAGACTGCCGACAATACCAAGAAACGCATATTCTACACGGCCATGTACCATCTCATGACCTCATGCTCCAAGTTCTGCGATGTCGACAAACAATACCGCGGGGCTGACGGCAAGGTCCACAAGGCCGATTTCACCAACTACACCACGCTCTCGCTTTGGGACACCTACCGCGCGGCACATCCGCTCATGAGCATCATGTTCCCCGAGATGCAGCGCGACTTTGCGGAGACGTTCCTCAATATCTACAAGCAGCAGGGCCGTCTGCCCGTGTGGCACCTGATGGGCTCGGAGACCGACTGCATGGTGGGCAACCCCGGCGCCATTGTCCTTGCCGACCTTGTCATGAAGGGATACGTGCAGGACAAGGAGTTTGCCTTTGAGGCTCTCAAGACCACTCAGCTCTTTGACGACCGCTCGCTCGGCTTGCTCAAGGAGTATGGCTACATCCCCTGGGACAAGGAACCCACCAACGAGACCGTGGCCAAGGCTCTGGAATACTGCATTGCCGACGATGGCGTGGCCAAGGTGGCAAGGCTGCTTGGCAAGACTGCCGACTATGAGTATTTCTTCAACCGCTCGCGTTCCTACGCCAAGTACTACGACCCGCAGACACGCTTCCTGCGCGCGCTGTCTACTGACGGCAAGTTCCGCCTGCCGTTCAATCCTTTCTATGCAGAGCACCGCACCAACGACTACACCGAGGGCAACGCATGGCAATACACATGGCTCGTGCCTCATGATGTCAACGGGCTAATCTCGCTGTTCGGCTCGGAGAGCCAGTTCATGAGCAAGCTCGACTCTCTGTTTGTCGTTGAGGGCGACCTCGGCGACAACGCCTCTCCCGATGTGAGCGGTCTCACGGGCCAGTATGCCCACGGCAACGAGCCCAGCCACCATGTTATATATATGTATAACTATGCCGGCCGTCCCGACAAGGCTGCCCCGCTGCTCCGCAAGATGATGAAGGACATGTATTTTGACGCTCCCGACGGCCTCTCGGGCAACGAGGATGTGGGCCAGATGTCTGCATGGTACATCATCTCGGCACTTGGCCTCTATCAGGTTGACCCCGTGGGCGGACGCTTTGTGATAGGCAGCCCCATAATGGACAAGGCCACGGTGAGCGTGGGCAATGGCAAGACATTTACTGTGGTTGCCAAGAAAAACAGCGACCGCAACATCTACGTGCAGTCGGCCCGCCTCAACGGCAAGGCCTACTCCAAGACCTACATCGACTATGCCGACATCATGAAGGGCGGAGTGCTGGAGCTGACCATGGGCCCGAAGCCCTCAAAGTGGGGCTGGTCAAAGGCCATGCGCCCGTGACGGCAGAGGGCAGGCATTATTTGATGACAAATCATAAACCTAAAATCTTGATAATATGAAACTGAATTTAAGTTCACAGATTGTTTTGAACAAGGTTCCTGAGCAGTACTATCGTCCGCGTACTGCCGTGGAGCGTTCCGAGCTCACCCGTTGTGAGAAGGTTTTTACCGACATATATCCTAAAGTAGAGGAAGGGGCATGTGTCATTGCCGATGCTGTGGAGGCCGAAATCAAGCGTGCCGCAGCTGCCGGCCGCAAGTGCGTGCTTGCCCTTGGCACCGGCCTTTCGCTCACTCCCGTCTACAGCGAGCTTATACGCCGTCACAAGGAGTGCGGACTGAGCTTTGAGAATGTGGTAGTGTTCAATGCCTATGAGTTCTTCCCCCTCAACTCAGCCAGCGAGCACAGTGCCATCAGCCAGTTGCGCGAGCGTCTGCTTGATCATGTTGACATCAAGGCCGAGAACGTACACACTCCTGACGGCACCATCGCACAGGACGAGGTGTTCAACCATTGCCGCGAATATGAGCAGCTCATTGCTGCCGAGGGCGGCATAGACGTGGCTCTCCTCGGTGTGGGCCGCATGGGCAACATCGCCACCAACGAGCCGGGCAGCAGCGTCTCTTCCACAAGCCGCATCATACTTATCGACTCTGTGGCACGCGAGGAGATGGCCAACAGCTTCGGCTTCCAGGAGAGCATACCGCCGTGTTCCATCACCATGGGCATACACACCATCCTCTCCTCTCGCAAGCTCTATCTTGCGGCATGGGGCGAGGAGAAGAGCGACATCGTGCGCCAGATTGTAGAGGAGAAGTTTACTGATGCCATACCTGCCTCTTTCATCCAGACCCACAATGACGCCAAGGTTGTCATTGACCTTGCGGCTGCCAGCAAGCTCACGCGCATCGTTCATCCGTGGCTCGTGACCAACTGCGAGTGGAACGACAAGACCATACGCGCCGCTGTCGTTTGGCTCTGCCAGCTTGTGAAGAAGCCTATCCTCAAGCTCACCAACAAGGATTACAACGAGAACGGACTCTCTGACCTCCTTGCACGCTATGGCTCTGCCTACAACTGCAACATCAAGATATTCAACGACCTCCAGCACACCATCACTGGCT
Source organism: uncultured Prevotella sp. (assembly GCA_946055365.1). Classification (GTDB taxonomy): domain Bacteria; phylum Bacteroidota; class Bacteroidia; order Bacteroidales; family Bacteroidaceae; genus Prevotella. The sequence continues at coordinate 3,349 of CAMGFM010000033.1, forward strand.
GGCCCGGAGGCAAGCCCAACGCCGACGATACCTATCGTCCCGAGCGTTCAACACCCGCCCAGAAGCGCGTGATCATATTCTCTCCGCACCCCGACGACGATGTTATCTCCATGGGAGGCACTCTGCGCCGTCTTGTGCAGCAAAACCATGAGGTGCATGTGGCATACGAGACCAGTGGCAACATTGCCGTGGGCGATGAGGAAGTGACACGTTTCATGCACTTTGTCAACGGCTACAACCAGCTGTTTGCCGACAACAGCATTGATGTCATCAAGAATATGTATAAGGACATCAAGCAGTTCCTTGCTAACAAGAAGCCCTCTGACATCGACACGCCCGAGGTGCGCACCATCAAGGGTCTCATCCGCCGCGGCGAGGCACGCACGGCATGCACCTACAACGGTGTGCCGCTCGACCGCTGCCACTTCCTTGACCTCCCGTTCTATGAGTCGGGCAAGATAGAGAAGTTGCCGATGTCTGCCGCTGACGTGGAGATCGTGCGCGCGCTGCTCCAGAAGGTAAAGCCTCACCAGATATATGTGGCAGGCGACCTTGCCGACCCCCACGGCACACACCGCAAGTGTACCGATGCCGTGCTTGCCGCCATCGACCTTGAGAAAGAGGCTGGCGCAGAGTGGCTCAACGACTGCCGCGTGTGGATGTATCGCGGCGCGTGGGCAGAGTGGGAGATTGAGAACATCGAGATGTGTGTGCCTATGAGCCCCGAGGAGCTGCGTGCAAAGCGCAACTGCATCCTCAAGCACTCCTCTCAGATGGAGAGCGCGCCGTTCCTCGGCAACGACGAGCGTCTCTTCTGGCAGCGTTCAGAAGACCGCAACCATGCCACGGCACAGCTCTATCACGACCTCGGTCTTGCCTGCTATGAGGCAATGGAGGCCTTTGTGCGCTACATACCATAAGACGCATAATCAATAAAAGCATAGCCGTGTCGTGAGACACCGCCATTATAATTTAATTTGTATATCCTGAAATCAGAGGAGGGTGTGTCATTTTGTGGCGCACTCTCTTTTGTGTTGCAAAAGTGCCGTTTTTACAGACAAAAGTGCCGCTTTGTGACTCCCAAAGTGCCTCTTTGCACTGTCAAAAGTGCCGCTTTGGTGTTGACAGAGTGTTGCTTTCAATTTGCCAGGGGTGCCGCTCGTTTATAAAGTGTGTCGTTTGTCTGTCACGGCAACGTCTGCGGCGGTGTCAGCGTTATGCAAGAACGCCTGCCGCAATGCGAATGCAATGATTTTCACTTGCCGCGGCAGTCCCTGAACGCTAAGGGCTGCGCGGCCTAAAATATCACAGAAAGAATATGAATGTATTACCACAAGACCCCATGATGCTGTTCAGCGCGCTCAATATGTATCTGCGCGACAACTATCCCTCGCTCGACGCTTTGTGCGAAGACTTTGGCGTGGGACGTGAAGAGATAATTAAGAAGATGTCGGATGCGGGATTTGAATACTCCGAAGAGCATAACAAGTTCTGGTGACCACGCCTCTGCCATGTCAATGACCACGCCTCACACACTCTAAAAAGAAACAATTTTCCAGCAATGCAAGGATTCAGTAAATACTCAGGTCATTACCGCCAGCTGCTTTCCCTCGGTCTTCCCATCATGATAGGGCAGCTGGGCATGATAATACTCAGTTTTGCCGACACGATGATGGTGGGCAATCACAGCACGATGGAGCTTGGCGCGGCATCGTTTGTAAACAATATCATGAACCTCCTCCTCATCGCAGGCACGGGCTTCTCCTATGGGCTCACGCCGGTAGTGGGCGGGCATTACGGCTGCGGCGAGAGCCGTAGCGCGGGCAGTGCCTTGCGCAATGCCCTCCTTACCAACGGACTTGTGTCGCTGTTGATGATGACGTTGCTGACGGTTGTCATGTTCAATGTCCACCGTCTGGGCCAGCCCGAGGAGCTTCTGCCCCTTGTGCGCCCCTATTACCTTGTGTTGCTCTGTTCTGTGCCTTTTGTGATGCTGTTCAGCGCGTTCAAGATGTTTGCCGACGGCATCACCGCCACGCGCGTGTCCATGTGGATACTGCTCACGGGCAACGCTCTCAACATCCTCGGCAACTACATCCTCATCTATGGACACTGCGGTATGCCAGAGATGGGGCTGCTGGGTGCCGGTGTCAGCACCCTATGCTCGCGTGTGTTCATGGTGGTGTTGTTCATGGCGGTCTTTATGCGCGGCAGGCGGTTTGCCCCCTACCGTGAGGGCTTCTTCCATGGCGGCTTCTCACGCGAGACAGTGCGCCGTCTCTTCTCGCTCGGCACGCCCATATCCCTGCAGATGGGCATAGAGACGGCCTCCTTCTCGCTCACCGTCATCATGGTGGGCTGGCTTGGCACGGTGGCATTGGCCTCCAATCAGGTCATGCTCACCATCTCGCAGCTCACGTTCATGATCTATTATGGTCTCGGAGCGGCCATAGCTGTGCGCACGAGCTATTTTCACGGGCAGAAAGACCGCCGCGGTGTCAGCCACACCGTCATCTCGGGCTTTCATCTCATGGTGATGCTCGAGCTGCTGCTCACGAGTGTCGTGGTGTTGTTGCGCCATCATCTTGGCGGATGGTTCACAGAGGACACGAGGGTGTCCTCTGTCGTTGTCACGCTCATGGTGCCGTTTGTCATCTACCAGTTTGGCGACGGTCTCCAGATAGTCTACTCCAATGCTCTGCGCGGCATCAGCGACGTGCGTCCGCTTGTGCCTATAGCCCTGCTGTCCTACATTGCCGTGGCACTGCCCGTCAGCTATTTCTTTGGCTTTGTCCTTGACCTCGGTCTTGTGGGCGTGTGGATGTCATTTCCCTTTGGGCTCACGCTTGCGGGCTTCCTCATGTGGCGCAGGTTTCGCTACAGGATGTCGGGCAGTTGAAAGAGCCTTGTGCCGTTGCTGCCCTTGATGAGTATGCAGCAGCCCTTTGGCTTGTCGGCGTTGATGCAGGCCTTCACCTCCTCCACGTCCTTGAACTTTCTGAAGTGCCGTGGCGCGTCGGCATGTTCAAACTCGCTGCCCACGAGCCACACCCTTTCGAGGGTCATAGCCTTTAGTCGGTCCACCACTTTCTGGTGTTCTGCCGCGCTTGCGTCGCCCAGCTCCTTCATGTCGCCCGCTATCACCATCTTGTGAGCGTCGTCTATCATGTCAAAGTTGTCCAGAGCCGCCGCCATGCTTGTGGGGTTTGCGTTATATGCGTCCACTATCAGCCTGTTGTCGGCGGTCACCTCCAGCTGCGAGCGGTTGTTGCTTGGCTTGTAGGCGGCGAGAGCGTGGTCTATCTGCTCGGGTCTTACGCCGAAAAACAGTCCTATGGCTATGGCGGCGAGCATGTTTTTCACGTTATATGCGCCTATCAGCTGCGTCTTCACCGTGTGCCAGCTGTCGTCGGCAGCCGTGTTGCCGTGCCTCCATTTGAAGTTGAGCGTGGGAGAGCAGTCGGTCACCGTGCCTCTCACATACAGTTCCTTTGCCGCGTCATCACATCCGTAGCCCACGAGCCTCAGTCCTTGCGCCATGCCAGTGAGGTATTCGTTGTCAGCGTCTATGAACACCGTCCCGTTTTGCCTCTCTCTCATATAGTCATACAGCTCTCCCTTGGTCTTTATCACGCCCTCAAACGAGCCGAAGCCCTGCAGGTGTGCCATGCCCACGTTGGTTATCATGGCATAGTCGGGCTCAGTGATGTCCACGAGCGTCTTGATGTCGCCCGGGTGTGACGCTCCCATCTCCACCACGGCTATCTCATGCTCCGGGGTCAGTCTCAGCAGAGTCTTCGGCACGCCTATGTCGTTGTTGAAGTTGCCCTGCGTGTAAAGCACCCTGTATCTCTCGCCAAGCACTGCCGCCGTCAGCTCCTTGGTGGTGGTCTTGCCGTTGGTGCCTGTGATGCCTATGATGCGCGTGCCGATAGTCCTGCGGTGCAGGAGTGCCAGTGCTTGCAGCGTCTTCAGGCAATCGTCGGTGAGGATGGTGTGTTCCTCTGTGTCATATTCCTCTTCGTCCACGACGGCCCATGCGCATCCCTTGTCGAGTGCCGCCTTGGCAAACTTGTTGCCGTTGAACGTTGTCCCCTTCAGCGCAAAGAATATGCTGCCCTTGGGACAGTCTCTGCTGTCAGTGGTCACTACGGGGTGTTTCTTGAAGATTTCGTATAGTTCTTCCAGTTCCATAAATTTGAGATGTTGATTTCCTTAACTTTAGGTGGGTGTTTAAAATCATCTTTTTTCACTGCAAATTTAATGGTTTTTTTCTCCAGTACGATAAAATATCATTACTTTTGCAAATAAAAACGAACATCCCCATTATGCAATACACCATAAATGTGAGAGGCAGGCTTCTTGACCTCTCCCGTCCCATAGTCATGGGCATACTCAATGCCACTCCCGACTCATTCTATTCGGGCAGCCGCAAGCAGACAGAGGCAGATATTGCCGACCGTGCCAACCAGATAGTGAGCGAGGGCGGTGCCGTCATTGACGTGGGCGCGTTCTCCACGCGTCCCGGCGCCGATGAGGTGAGCGCGGAGGAGGAGACTGCCCGCCTGCAGCGCGCCCTTGCCATCGTGCGGCGCGAGCAGCCCGACGCGATAGTGTCTGTCGACACCTACCGTCCGCTTGTGGCGCGCAGGTGCATAGAGGATTTTGGCGCGGACATCGTCAATGACGTGTCGGAGGGCGGCATCACAGGCATCGTGGGCGTGCCTATCAATGAGCCGGGCGACATGTTCTCCACCGTGGCAGAGCTTCAGGTGCCTTACATACTCATGTCTGTGCAGCCCACCATCGACACCATGGTTCTCAACTTCTCACATGAGGTGCAGCGTCTGCGCGACCTCGGCGCAAAGGACATCATCCTCGACCCCGGCTTTGGCTTTGGCAAGACCCTCGCCCAGAACTATCAGGTCATGAATGGCCTTGACCGCCTGCAGACGCTTGGATTGCCCGTGCTGGCGGGCCTCTCGCGCAAGAGCATGATAAGGAAGTTGCTGGGCGGAACGCCCGACACCGCCCTCAACGGCACAACCGCCCTCCACATGGTGTCGCTCTCCAAAGGCGCGTCCATACTCCGCGCCCACGACGTGAGGGAGGCTGCCGAGTGTGTGGCCATACACAATATGCTTGAGAGTGAGTGTCTTGATTGACACGTGCCGTTAGTTGATGGCAAAAGTGGCACTTTACCATCGCCAAAGAGCCGCTTTTCAGTCGCCAAAGTGGCACTTTACGACCGTGAAGAGCCACTTTCATAACGTTCAAGAGCCGCTTGTGCGTTAGGTGCGACAAAGGCATGAGAGCCGACGTGTGCATTTGCCGTCATGACATGCCCTCTCACATGCCAGCGGTGTGTGTGTTCCGTGTCGCGCCGTGTCTTCTTGCCCTTGCGCAAAACCGTCTGGTGTCGGCAAAACCGTCAAATTCCTTTCGGCAAAATCCGCTTAACCCCAAACAAACCCGCTAAACCACATCGTGTAATGATAGAAATAGGTCTTAAGGACATCATCGACATCTTTCTTGTAGCCCTCCTTCTCTACAACGTCTACCGTCTTATGAAGGAGAGCCGCTCGCTCAACGTGTTCATAGGCATCATCGTCTTCGTGCTGATATGGCTCTTCGTGAGTCAGGTGCTGGAGATGAAGCTCCTCGGCTCCATCCTCGACAAGCTCGTGAGCGTGGGTGTCATCGGCCTGATAGTGCTTTTTCAGGAAGAGATACGCCGCTTTCTCTATTCCCTCGGCGCACACCAGCGTTTCAAGTCGGTGTCGCGCCTGCTGCGCATAGGCGGCAAGGCAGGCGACAAGTCGGCCGACAAGGCCACCATCATGCCGATAGTGATGGCGTGCATGGATCTCTCGCGCGGCAAGGTGGGCGCGCTCATCGTCGTGGAGCGCGGCATGACGCTCGACGACATATCCGACACCGGCGACATCATCGACGCGCGTGTCAACCAGCGGCTCATCGAAAACATATTCTTCAAGAACTCGCCGCTGCATGACGGTGCCATGATCATCAGGCACAAGCGCATCTGGGCGGCAGGCTGCATACTGCCCGTGTCGCACAGCCAGAACATACCCAAAGAGCTGGGACTGCGCCACCGCGCGGCACTTGGCATGTCGCAAAACAGCGACGCCATTGCCATAGTGGTGTCCGAGGAGACGGGAGGCATAGGCGTGGCCATGCAAGGCACATTCCAGCTCAGGCTGTCTGCCGAGAAACTCGAGCATATACTGTCTCGTGAGATGGACAGATAGAGCCTCGGGGTGGACCGACACGCCTCACGGAATAGACCGACACGCCTCGGTGGATTGGCTTGCAGGTCTCTAAAGGCAGGTGTAAGAGGCGCAGGTGGTTGACTAACAGCCCCTATGCAACGGGCAGAAAGCCCTATGCAGCGGGCATGTGGGGCGCAGTGATGTGGGCAGAAGGCTCGGGCAACATGCGTGCCTCACTATTTGTGCAAAAAACATCACTCGCACAACCCTGTATCTCAGATATTTTTAGTACTTTTGCAAAGTACAAGTTACAAAATCAACGCCTTTATCATTTTCAACATATATCATATATATATAATATGAATTTATTAGAACACATTGTTGCGCACGCCAAGAG
>CAMGFM010000034.1 GCA_946055365.1 uncultured Prevotella sp.
TCTCGAGAAGGCTTGTATCGAAGTGACGCTCTGAGTCTGCGCATGCAATATTGGTCACGTCGCCCGGCTTCTCCCAGATGTTTACCATCTCTGTAGACTGGTTCCAAGATGCGGCAAATGCGGGGTTCTCGGTGAAGTAGCGCTCGTTGTTGAGCATATAGCGTCCGAACATGCCTGTGAACAGCATGTCGAGCTGCAGGCCCTTCCATGCTACTGTGGTGTTGAGACCGCCTGACCACGGTGCGATGGTCTGCTTGCCTGTAAGCACACGGTCGTTTTCAGAGAACTGCTTGGTCTCGTTGCCGTTCTTGTCGAGCCACACGTTCATACCGTCGCGCGGGTCTACGTGGCTCCAACGCACATAATAGAACTCGCCATAGGCGTGTCCCTTCTCGAGGTGAACGAGGTCTGTCACGTCATAAGAGTCAGTACCGTTGAAAAGCTCGGTAATCTCGTTCTTGTTATAGTTGCCGTTGAGCTTGACATTCCAATACCAGTCCTTGTTCTTGATGATGTCTGCGCCGATGGTGAAGTCAACACCAGTGTTGCGCATGGACGCTACGTTGGCATACTGTGCAGAGAAGCCTGTTGTCCATGATATTGGCTTAAGCACGAGCATGTCCTTGGTGTTCTTGTTATAGAACTCCACGTCGAGAGAGAAACGCTTTAAGAACTTGGAAGAGATGCCCACGTTGAATGTGGCTACCTTCTCCCATGAGAGGTTGTCGTTCTTCATGCTTACGGGAGAGATACCCGACACGCCGTTGTACTGTCCTGCTGATGAAACGAGGCCGAGGGCCTGATTCTGTGAGATGTTGGCATTACCTGTCACACCATAAGATATTCTGAAGTTGAGATCCTGGAGCCAGCTCTTGCTGCCCTCCATGAACTGCTCGCCGCTCACGTTCCATAGGAATGCGGCTGCGCCGAATGTACCCCACATGTGATCCTTGGCAAAGAGCGAAGAACCGTCACGACGTATGGAGAGGTCTACATAGTAGCGGCCGTCATAGCCATAGTTGAGCATACCAAACCATGAGAGTCGCTTCTCCTCGCCAAAGGACTGTCCAGGCACGTCCACCTGAGCCTGCGGTGCGGCGAAGAGATAGAGCATACGGTTGTCGGTGAGACCTTTTACAGAAGCAGAGAATGCGTCGCTCTTGGTGTGCATGAACTCATGACCTGCGAGCAAGGTGATGTCGTGCTTCTTGGCAACGTTGAACTTGTATTCTGCGGTGTTTGTGAGAGTCCAGCGAGTGACGCGTGAGTAGGACTCAGATGCAGATCCTGTCGGGAACACATTAGGATCGATGTCCATAGTGTTGAGACACTTGTAGTGCTGGCGCGTGTCGTTGACATCAAGACCGAGTGCAGAGCGCAGGTTAAGGCCCTTTACGGGGTTGAGGTTCACGAATACGTTTTCGTTGATGCGTATCTTGTCAAGGCTTGACGGCTGCACCTCAGAGAGCCAGTAGGGGTTGTAGACACCCATCTGGTTGAAATAGTAGTTGCGCTCGCCATATCCCTCAAACGTAGAGTTGGCATAGTCGTTGATGTCAAGGCCCTTTACCTCATAATAAGACTGTGTGGGCAGATACATGCGTGCCGCGAAAGCCTTGTTGTAAAGAGAGTTGCCGCTGGAACCAAACGCCGTTGTACCGTTCTTGGTAAATGCGATGTTGGTGTTGGAACCCACCTTCATCCAGTCGTTCACGTCTATCTCCATATTGCCGCGCATAGTCTCGCGACGCATATTTGAGTCGTCCATAATACCCTGTGCGTTGTAGTGGCTGAATGACACGAGGTAGCTGATGGACTGTGTGCCGCCGCGCACAGACGCGTCTACCTGATAGGTAGGCTTGTTCTCGCCGAAGAGAATGTCTCTCCAGTTGGTGTTAATGCCATATTTGTTATAGTAAGCCTTCTGTGCCTGGAATGCCGCGCTCTCCTTGAGGTCGGGGTTGAGCTGCTCCTGAAGGTTGAGCCACTGTGTAGAGTTCATCATGTCGGTGCCGTCGCCAGCAAGCTGCGAGATACCATACATGGCGTTGATGCTCACTGTGGCCTGCTCGCCCTTCTTGCCTCGCTTGGTGGTGATGATGATGACACCGTTTGCGGCGAGCGAACCGTAGATGGCGGTTGCCGAAGCGTCCTTGAGCACTGTCATGCTCTCAACGTCGTTGGGGTTGAGCGAAAGGAATGTAGTGGAAGAAATCTGGCTGCCGTCGAGGATGTAAAGAGGCTCGGTGGAAGCATAGATAGAGTTGACACCACGCACACGCATGGAGGTAGTTGCAGAAGGCTCACCTGAAGATGTGAACACCTGCACACCCGACACCTGTCCCTGAAGCGCATCGCCGATGTTGGCCACAGGACGGTTGGCGAGCTTGTCGCTGCCCACTGACTCCACTGAACCTGCTATGGTGCCGAGCTTACGTGCAGAACCATAACCGGTAACTACCACTTCAGAAAGCGTAGTGTCGTCGGGACGCAGCACCACGCGCATGTTGTTGGAGGCCTTGACTGTCTGTGTTTCCATACCGAGATATGAAACGACAATCTCAGTGCCCGGCTTGACTTTGAGAATAAACACACCATCCACGTCTGTCACGGCACCTATCTTTGTGCCTTTGACCTGCACGGATGCGCCAATCACTGGTTCGTTGTCCTCACTTGAGGTGACGTAACCCTTGATGTTTGTTTGTGCCAATGCCATTCCTATGCTCAGGAAAAGGCAGGCAAGCATCATTGTCAGTCTTCTTTTCATAAGATCTCTCTTGATTAAAAAAATTATAATTGTGAATTGATATTTCCCGTCTGGAATCCTTCACTCCCGTTTCCGCCGTCACGGCACTCCCGACACATCGCTGCATCACGGGCCGTAGGCAGAGCTTCCGTATGACTTCTTCAAGGCAAACAGTCTTGCCCATACACATAATTCTCCATGTGTATTTTTTATTACTTCATCGTTATCCTGAATGTTTTTCTGTGTGAATTAGAGTAAGTTGTATATGTCGCAATTATCTGTTTCTCCTTTGTCATCAGATTGCAAAATTAGTGTAAATAAATATTATTCCCAAATAAAATTATCTAATTGAGAAATATTTAAATGTTTTTTAACAGTGTCCGTTAACATTTTTTGTCCCAAGTGTCATTTTGTAACTTTTTATATTTATTTTCCGCATATTTATAAGACATTTCATTTTGCCGCCTGCCACATTTTAATTATTTTATGCGTTACTGGTTATGTTTTTATACGTGATTTATGTAAGTGACATGACTTTTGCCTGCCGCTATTGTCATTTGCCGCATACACGACAGCGCACATGCACGCCAGAGACCATTCACCATATATTAAAATAATGTAATTATGCGGTCTCCCGAAGCCCACACACGCTCCGCCCACGACCCATCATGCCCATGCCACACGGGAATTGACGGCGGCGAGACGCATGGTTTGGCGTGGAAACAACAGTGTGACATGCAGCCGCCAGCCACTTGCCAAGCCACAAAGCCCGTGAACGGCTTGCGCAAAGAGGCACTTTAGGGCGACAAAAGAGGCTGTTTTTGATGCCTAAAGAGGCACTTTAGGATGGCAAAAGAGCCTCTTTTCGGGAGAGCCAAGTGCTTTTTTGCCACACGAGAGAGCCGTCATGCGCCGCACGGAGACCGCAGTGCCGCGCATTAAAGTACAAAATGCCGCGCATTAAGGCTCATAACGCCACACGTCAAGGCACATAACGCCTCACGTCAAGGCGCAAAAAAAAGTGCCTCCCATTGCGTGGAAGACACTTTAATATTTAGGTTGGTTCTATCAAAATTTCACCATAAGCGAGTTAATGTCTCGGGGCTTACGTCAGCAAAACCCACATCAACAAGACCCGCCTTGCATATATGCAAGTTTTTTCAAGGGCTTGCAAATCCTTACTTCACGACCTTCCTGCCGCCCACGATATAGAGGCCCTTGCCCAAAGCGTTGACATCATTGCCGAGGAAGCGGCCGTCGATGCTATAAACGCGGTTGTCCTGTGCCTTGGTGTCTACATATACGCCGTTGATAGCGGTGGGTGCGGTGTTGTCAAGCACGTTTTCGTCGTTGCCGCCAAGCACCTTGAACGACACTGTGCCGTCGTCGTTGCGTGCTATCTCAGTGATGGGCTTGTTCATGAACTTCGTGCCGTCGGTGTTGCGGTTGTAGAGCGATGCGGCAGGGGCAGACTCGTTGGTCAACTCATCGTTGAGCACCTTGCCAAGCCGCACATAGGGATAGAGCTGGTCGCCAAACTCCTCGTAAGAAGACACTGTAGAGCGGTTGTTTGCCTTGAATATGGTGCAACGCTCGTGGTCAGAGCTGCTGGAATTGACCGTGTTGTATGCCCATTTGGTGTAGTCGAAGTCAACATGAGTGATCATGAGTCCGTCTCCATAGAGGTCGGTGTCCCAGCCTGTCTTCTGTCTGTTTTCCAGAATGTAATATTCGTCCTTGTCCTTGTCGTTATAGATGATGAAAGGAGTGCCATAGTCTGTTGAAGACTGCATGGCGTTGACCGTGGCAGGCTCGTTTATCTCTATCGGCTCTACCCATCCCGCATACCAACGCTCATAGCCAGTGTAGTTGCAGGGCCTGAAGCTCTCGCCGAGATAAGTTCCGTGGGCCATCACGTCCCAATAGGTCATGCCCTGCGTGCCGCCTCCCGTGTCATACATGTCGGCAAAGCCGAGGCAGTGTGAGAACTCGTGGCAGATGGCGCCGATGCCTGAAGGCACAACCTTATTGGTGAACTGTCCCGTAGTGGGGCTTACCACCTTGTCAATCTCATTGGCGCAAGCATAAGTGTCAACGCCGCCGGTGTCAAAGTGCAACGGGTTGCCGATGGCATAGGTAAGCTCATACTCATGAGGCCATATTGTGGTGGCGGCGCCGCCCGTGGCCTCTCCATAACCTGCATACAGCACAAACACCTGGTCGGCATAGCCGTCGCCGTCCCAGTCATAGTCAGCGAAATTGACCTGATCGCTCACTGCCGTACACGCTTCCTTGATCATATAACCCGGGCGCACGTCATTGCCATAGGCGTTGTTTGCGCCGTAATAGGACACGTTGTTCTCGAGCTGCACGGGGCCCAGCACGTCAAAAGTGAGGCGGAACTGACCGTTGCTCTGCGCATGGAAATAGTCGTAGATGCTGCCCACGTAGCCGTCTTCGTGCGTGAAGTTCGGGGTGTTGGCTATTGCCTCGTAGTATTCGCGCGTGTGGTTTGCCTTGAACTTCTGGTTGGTGAACTCCACGAGTATGATAAGACCCTTCTTGTCGCCAGTGTAGGGAGCGTGGGGGAAGCCCGGCGTTATGCGCTGCATACCGTCAACCGTATTGGCAGCGGCCCTTGCGCGTTGCAGTCTTTGCTGACGCGATGCGGCAATAGGCGCGCGGAGTGCCTGCGCCACCCTTTCCTTTGCCTCCATGTCGGCCACCACGAACACGCCCTCCCTCTCAGGGCTTTCCATGTACTTGCCGCCGTCGGCAGTCTGCCACCAGCTGTTGAACTCGTCGCCCCTTAGCTCGGCGAGAGCCTGCGTGCCGTCAGGCAGTGTTATCATTTTCTTCAGCAACTTGGCTGGAGTGGCGTCGGCTGATGCGCCGAAGGCAAACATCATCGACAGCATGACAAAGATTTTTTTCATATTTGCTTTATGTATTTTAAGGTTATTATGATTTTGATTGTCGCTGTTTCTTTTCCCTACATTTGATTCTTTGTTGTCCTGGCATGGCTGTGCGAAGCCCTTGTCTTGTCTTGACGCACACGGCACTTTCCCTTACAACGCGCGTCCTGCAACGAGACAGCCACTTACGGGCGTTGCGGCAAGCCCATCCGCCAGTTTCATGAGCCGGCATGGCGGCAACACGCGCCCCGTGTGGCGGCGGCAAAATAAATGTAAACGATGATTAGTGAGCGGAGAATACCGTTTCTACAAACAAACCGTTTCTCTGAAAAAATGCGCCTCAACACGGCAAAGTTACGCATTTAGGATTTATAATACAAATTTATCTGCCATTTATTTTTAATGACACTTGAATTATAATAAAATTTTGCAAAACATCACGTCTTGTGCGCCCCACCCCTGCCCTTTGCGCCATGCACGCCCCGACACGGCGCACGGCACGCCACACGGCACGGCACGCCGCCGTTTTGGGACGCACGGGAGCATTTTTCACATATATATTTTGTATTTTCCAATGATAATCGTAACTTTGCATAGTTACATGCAGGACACGCCGCCGCACGCTGACGCACACCGCCATGCCGCGGCAACGATGTCCTTTTTGCCACATAACAGACATAGAGACATGACACCATCAGAATTTTTGCGCAAGCTGACAAGCCGATACCTGCTGCTGCACCTGCTCGCCATGGCAACAGCGGTGACAATAGCCGTCATGGCATTGGGATATGGGCTGGACATATACACCCACCACGGCGAATCAATAGAGATACCCGACCTGCAGAAAAAATCATTTGACGAGGCACAAGGCCTGCTGCACGACTTGGGACTCAAGGCAGTGGTGAGCGACACGGGCTATGTGGCCAATCTCAAGCCCGACTGCGTGCTGGAGCAGACACCAGCGGCTGGCGACAAGGTGAAAACGGGGCACGTGGTCTATCTCATAGTCAATGCCACACACACGCCAACAATCACCGTGCCTGACATTATAGACAACTCCTCGCTGAGAGAGGCCATGGCCAAGCTCTCCGCGATGGGCTTCAAGCTCACGCAGCCACGCTTCGTGGAGGGCGAGAAAGACTGGGTAGTGGGACTGACCGTGGACGGCAGGCACGTCAACGCAGGCGACAAGGTGTCCGTAAACGACTTCATCACCATAGAGGCAGGCAACGGACAGGTGGAATACTCCGACGACATTGACATAATAGACGCATCGCCGCTCGAAGACGGCATCATCATAGAGGAGGGAGGCGGAGCCGACGACTTTCAGGAGGTGACAGAGCCGCCGGCAGGAGGCGACGCGCTGGAATGACAGCGGCAAACGCCTCCGCAAAAAGCGGCACTTGGCTATCACAAAGTGGCACTTGGCTGCCGTAGAGTGGCACTTGGCCAACAGAAAGTGGCACTTGGCAATAGCGACACGCCGCCGCCACGCACCCCCCCCACAGATATTCACAATACATCACAAGCCAAACATACACACAGCAATGATTGACATATACGACAACACCGACATCGACGGCGAAGAGACAGGCGACGAGGAGACAGGACAACTCTACGAACACTTCAGCTTCACCGCAGACCCGGGCATGTCGCCCGTGAGGGTCGACAAGTTCATGCGCGAGAAACTGCCGCACTCCTCACGCAACCGCATACAAAAGGCTGCCGACTCGGGATTTGTGCATGTCAACGGCAAACCCGTCAAAAGCAACTGCAAGGTGAGGCCCGGCGACATAGTGACGCTCATGCTCGACCGTCCGAGACACGACTCTACGATAGAGCCAGAGGACATCAGCCTCAACATAGCCTATGAAGACAGCGAGCTGATGGTCATCAACAAGCCCGCGGGGCTGGTGGTGCATCCCGGCGCGGGCAACTTTCACGGCACGCTCGTCAACGCCGTGGCATGGCATCTCAAGGATCTCGACTCCTACGACCCCAATGACCCGGAGGTGGGGCTGGTTCACCGCATAGACAAGGACACCTCGGGACTGCTCGTAGTGGCAAAGACACCGCAGGCAAAGACCTCCCTCGGCGCACAGTTCTTCAACAAGACCACACACCGCTCCTACAACGCCCTCGTGTGGGGCAACCTCACGGAAGACAGTGGACGCATCGAGGGCAATATAGCGCGCGACCCAAAGGACAGACTGCGCATGACGGTCTTCTCGCCCGACTCGGGCATAGGCAAGGAGGCTGTGACACACTGGAGAGTGATAGAACGCCTCGGCTACGTGACGCTCGTGGAGTGTGTGCTTGAGACCGGGCGCACTCATCAGATAAGGGCGCACATGAAACACATTGGGCATCCGCTCTTTGGAGACGAGCGTTACGGAGGCTGCGAGGTGCTTAGGGGCAACCGCTCCACCACTTATAAGGCTTTCATACAAAACTGCTTCAAGCTATGCCCGCGACAGGCCCTGCACGCACGCACTCTCGGATTCATACACCCGCAGACAGGACAGCAGATGGACTTCACGTCGGAGCTGGCAGACGACATGGCGGCACTCATCAGCAAATGGAGAGACTATATGACAGGGCTTGCCAACGCCGACACCATAGCTTAGGCGCGACACGACACATACATTATTGTATATAACGGCATAATAAAAACCTGCACGGCGGCACGCATCAATATATGACGGCACACATTAATATATAATATGGCACACATTAATATATATATGGTAGCCCCACGAGACAGTGTCACGCACTCTCCACACCTTATTTATATATATACACACGACAACAAGACAAACATCAACATAGAAGATGGAAACAACAAGAAGAAACATCGCCATCGTCTGCGGCGGCGACTCATCTGAACACGACGTTTCCCTGCGTTCAGCACAGGGATTGTACTCCTTTTTTGACAAGGAGCGTTACAATGTCTACATCGTAGACGTGAAAGGGCTTGACTGGAAGGTGGAGCTGCACGACGGAACCACCTCGCGCATCGACCTCAACGACTTCTCATTCATCGCCGACGGCAAGAAAACGACCTTTGACTATGCCTATATCACCATACACGGCACACCGGGCGAGAACGGAGTGATGCAGGGCTATTTTGAACTGCTGCGTTTGCCCTACAGCACATCGGGCGTGCTTGTGGAAGCACTCACCTTTGACAAGTTTGTGCTTAACAACTACCTCAGAGGATGGGGCGTGAACGTGGCAAAGAGCCTGTTGCTGCGCCGCGGAGAGGAAAACAAATACACCGAAGAGGAGATAGAGCGAGCCGTGGGCATGCCTTGCTTTGTCAAGCCTGCCGCCGACGGCAGCAGCTTCGGCGTGTCAAAAGTCAAGAACGGCGACCAGATAGCCCCGGCTCTCAGAGTGGCGTTCATGGAGAGCGACGAGG
Organism: uncultured Prevotella sp.; assembly: GCA_946055365.1. GTDB lineage: Bacteria > Bacteroidota > Bacteroidia > Bacteroidales > Bacteroidaceae > Prevotella. The sequence goes on from CAMGFM010000034.1 coordinate 9,083, forward strand.
TGATGATAGAGAGCTGCCTCGACGGCACGGAAATATCCATCGGCTGCTACAAGACCAAAGAAAAGCAGGTGGTGCTGCCTGCCACAGAGGTGGTCACGTCAAACGAGTTCTTTGACTACGACGCTAAATACAACGGCCAGGTGCAGGAGATAACGCCTGCACGCATCGCACCCGACACGGCAAGGCGCGTGGCAGAGGAGACAAGCCGCATCTATGACATACTCCACTGCAACGGCATCATACGCATAGACTATATCATCACCAAGGACAGCGACGGCAACGACATCATAAACATGCTCGAGGTGAACACCACACCGGGCATGACAGCCACCAGCTTCATACCACAGCAGGTGAGAGCGGCAGGTCTCGACATCACGGAGGTGCTGACAGAGATAGTCGAAAACCAGTTTGCCGACTGACTCTCTCGTAACATCACGACCGACAGCCCGTTTATGCACTGACGACAACGCGTTTTCGCATTGCCGACAGTGCATTTACACCCTGACAACAGTGCGTTTTTGCCCCGACAACAGAGCGTTTTGCCCAGACGACAGCGCATTTTTCCCTGCCGACAGCCGCTATCATTGCAGGCTGTCAGCCAGTGTGCCACGACCCGCATTGACACTTCACATTCATAACTCACACACATAACATCATCGCCCATGACCTTAGAATCACTCAGACCCTACGACGACATCAGGCCCTTTGAGCCATAAGAGCTGCAAGAGGCGGGTGACAGAATCACACAATACAGCCA
>CAMGFM010000035.1 GCA_946055365.1 uncultured Prevotella sp.
GGCAATCGAAACAAGTTTCATTGCTCTCGGTTTGCACTGTCTTTGCATAATACAGTCTGCACTTCGGCAATCGAAACAAGTTTCATTGCTCTCAGTTTGCACTGTCTTTGCATAATACAGGCTGCACCTCGGCAATCTCACAGTCAGGAACGATGAAAGGCTTTCGCTCATACTTCCTGATACCTCAAGAGTTCAGCCCCATGGTCAGCATAGGCGAGCTGACTGGCGTGAACGAGGCACATCGTGACATAAGACAATGGCAAAAGAACGGTTTGTGCCGCCAATGATAGACGTGGTGGAGATGGATTCGGAAAACATAATGGCATCCTCTGGCAACAGAGGCATGATAGATGACGGCAAAGTGGACATCACCAACCCCGACGGTCTCGACACGGGAGACCCCGGAGAGATGATGGCTCCTCCAAAGGACTATTTTAACGCATGGGACTGAAGCCCGCGCTCTTCCCGACAAATACTTATGTCGGCGGATGGTGGTGGCATCTGCACATAAGATGAAGCCTGCGCTCTTCCTGCTACATGATCAGTTGGCAGGAAATTTTTTTAATATAAACAGGGAACAGACACGAATGATTAAAAACCTGGTATTTGATTTTGGCAAGGTGCTTGTGGACTATGACTTTGCCCTGTTTTTCAGGAGACACATACCCGATGCGGAGCGTTGCGCACGCTTCACCCCCGTGCTTTACAACGAGAGAGTGCAGTATATGCTTGACAAGGAAGACCGCACGTTTGACGATATACTTGACGGCATGATAGCCGAGAACCGCGAATATGAGCATGAGATAAACATCTTCCGCCGTCACTATCCTGAAATAGTGACAGGAGAGGTGGAGGGCATGAGAGATCTGCTTGCCAGATACAAGTCGCGCGGCTACCGTCTTTACGGTCTTACCAACTGGTGCAGCCAAGTGGCACACACCATGAGGCAGTATGACATATTCAAGCTGCTGGACGGCGTGGTCATCTCCTCGCAGGAGCATGAGGTGAAGCCCCATGCGGAGATATACAGGAGGCTGTTTGACAGATATGGCCTTGTGCCTGAGGAATGTGTCTTTACTGACGACCGCGTGGAAAACATAGAGGGAGCCGCACGTGTGGGCATGAAAGGCATAGTGTTTCACAATGCCGCACAGTACGAGCGTGAGCTGGCGGACATGCTCGACAGCTGATGGCAGGCCTGACGTGTGAGTTGTGGCGTGTCACCCGTGGCAGCCGCCTCACCCTGACGGCATGTGCCTTCATCAGCGTGGCGCGCGTGGCGGTGGTGTTCGCTCATATATGGGCGGTCAAGCACGCCATTGACGTGGCCACGGGCGCAAGCGACGGCACCATAGCGTGCAGCGTGGGCCTCATGGCGGCACTTCTCGCGCTGTCATTGCTGTTGGGGGCTTCGGGAGCGTGGGTGCGCGCCGTCGCCCACGGCAGAATAAGAGACGCGATGCGCCTGCGGCTGCTGGCCGACGGGCTTCTGCCCGACGCTGCTGGCGGCCATGCCATGCACACGGGCGAGATGACATCGAGAATTGTCAACGACACTGACACGGTTGCAGCGTTTCTCTCCAACGCCCTGCCACGCTCCGCGTCCATGCTGCTGTCATTGTCAGCCGCCATCGTGTGGCTGTGGTGCATGGACTGGCGCATGTCATTGTCAATAATGCTGGCGGCACCTGCCGCCATGGCTCTCGGCTACCATGCCATGCGCCGTGCCAAGCGCATGGCGAGGGATATGGGCGACGATGCCGAAAGGATGCAGTCGGCAGTCATGGAGACACTACAGTCAAGGACACTGCTGTGGACATACGGTGCCACGGAGCAGGCTCTTGGCAGGATGGCAAGTATGCAGGACGGGCTGCGCCACAAGGCCATGGGGCGCATGTCATCTGCCGCAATGTCAAGAACATTCAAGGGAGCGTCATTCCTGGCCTGCTATGTGGTGGCCTTTCTTTGGGCGGCCATGGGCATAGCCGACGGCACGATGGACTTTGGAGGCATGGCAGCGTTCATGCAACTCGTCAACAACATACAGCAGCCCGTGGTGGGCATCGCGAGAATGATGCCTGCCTTTGTGGCGGTGGCGGCGGCGATGGAGCGGATAAGCGAGATGAGCTGCCACGCACGCACAGACAGCCGCGGCGAAAGCGTCGTGCCTCGCTCACAAGGCATGATGGGCATAAGGCTCAGCGACGTGACCTACCGCTATCCGCAAAGCGACTGCGACGTGATAGAGGGTCTTTCTCTGGACGTGCAGCCCGGTATGCGTGTGGCGGTGACGGGCAAGACTGGCTCGGGCAAGACCACACTGGCGAGGCTGATGGTGTCGCTGCTCACTCCCGACAGCGGACGCGTGACCCTGTATGACGGCAACGGCGAGTATGAACTGTCGCCCGACACCCTGCGCCACATAGCCTACGTGCCACAGGAGCGGTGGCTCGTCAGCGGCACGATAGGCGACAACCTGCGTCTCGGCAATCCCCATGCCACGAGTAGGCAGATGTGCGAGGCTCTGACGGTGAGCTGCGCCGACTTTGCTCTCTCCCTGCCGCTGTCTCTCGCCACTCCCTGCGGCGAGGACGGCTCCGCGCTGAGCGGCGGACAACAGCAACGCATAGCCATAGCGCGTGCCGTGCTGCACGACTGTCCGCTGATGGTGCTTGACGAGCCCACCTCCGCGCTTGACAGCCACACCGAGGCAAAGATACTCGACTCTCTGCTTGCCGACAGCAGCCGCACGTATGTCTTCTTCACGCACAGCGAGGCCGTCATGTCACGCTGCGACCGTGTGGTGAGGCTTTGAAAACATGTCAATAATGGCGGCAGTCATAAAGAGAGATGCAGTCTCCTTGTGACTGCCGTGACCATATACGAGGCCGTCATGTCTGCCAAGAATCACAGGCACGCCCTCACCGCATCTGTAAAGTGCCGCTTTTCACGACGAGAAGTGCCACTTTTGCTTTATTAAAGAGGCACTCTGTCGTAGTGAAATGCCACTTTTCTCAATCATTAAATTATAATCATGATGACTGTATCATGATTGGCGTTATTTCAGCCAGACATGGTTGAGATGATAACGCCGCTTTTTCTGATTTGAGCGTATATTTCTCTGTGTGTGATGTTGATTAATAGCCGAGAAATATTTGCGGCAAAGGATTTTTTTGTATAATTTTGTAAACCTTAGAACAAAGGTCGTGTCCACAAAAAGAATATAGCAATGCAAATGGGACGTTTCACGATAGTGCGCCGTGCGCTCATGCTGGCACTAAAGCCGCTGAGTGACAACAAGGCGTTTTTCTTTTTTATGTATCTCCTTGGCTGCGTGTGCGCCTGGGCCACGCTGCCCGATGTGAAGGGGGCGCGTCTCTACGAGCATCTCTATGCCGAGCTGTTTGTAGACGTGTATGTGCTGTGTGTCTTGCTCGCATTTCTGCCCCGCAGGGTGATGGTATGGGTGCGTGGCTTTGTCTATGCGTTGCTCTATGCGTCATCGCTGGCCGATGTCTATTGCTTTGTCAAATTCCAGTGTACGCTCACCCCCTCCATGCTGATGCTCATGGGCGAGACCAATGCGCGCGAGGCAGGCGAGTTTCTGCGCTCCTGCGTGTCGGCGGATGTCATCATGAGCGAGGTGGGGTGGGTGCTGCTCGTCATGTTGCTGCATGTGCTTAGTGCCATGCGTCTGCGCTTCCCCCATTTTGTGCCGCGCCGCTGGCGCGAGTATGCACACCGCCGTGTGCGCAGGCTTGTGCGGCTGTCGCGTCCTGCCCTGCCCGTGCTGTCGCTGTGCGTGATGGGCGCGCTCGTGGCGTGCGTGACGACATCGTGGCACAACAAACGTGCCACGGCAAGACTGTTTTCGGGCAGGACAATAGGCGAGGTGGAGCATACGCTAACCGAGAAAAAACACGCCGTGCTGTATCTGCCGGTGTGGAGGCTCGCCTTCAGCGTCTATGCCAACGGCCTTGCCGCAAGACAGATAGACCGTCTGGTGGCAGTGACCGACAAGGTGAGGGTGGACTCATGCTCATATCGCAGTCCCAACATCGTAGTCATCATCGGCGAGAGCTACAACCGCCACCACTCGTCGCAGTATGGCTATGTCATGCCCACTACGCCGAGACAGAAGAGACTGGAGAGGCAGGGCAGGCTCGTGCGCTACACCGACGTGGTGTCTTCGTGGAATCTCACGAGCTTTGTCTTCAAGCATCTCTTCTCACTCTACACCGTCGGCGACAAGGGCGAGTGGTGTGACTATCCACTTTTTCCCACTGTCTTCCGCAAAGCCGGCTACCACGTGACGTTTGTCACCAACCAGTTCCTGCCCAAGGCCAAGGAAGCCGTCTATGACTTCAGCGGAGGCTTCTTTCTCAATAACCCAAAGCTCTCCGCCTCGCAGTTTGACGCGCGCAACGCCACGCTCCATGCCTATGACGAGGAGCTGTTGCAGGACTATGCTTCGCTCGGGGGGCTTCAGGCAGACAACAATCTCGTCATCTTCCACCTCATAGGTCAGCACGTGTCTTACAGACAACGCTATCCGAAAGACCGCAAGCGGTTCACTGCCGACGACTATGTGCAGCTCAAGCCCCACCTCAACGCACGCGAGCGCGGCATACTGGCCGACTATGACAACGCCGTGCTGTATAACGACTCCGTGGTGGCGGAGATAGTGGGCCTGTTTGAGCATGAGGACGCGATAGTGATATATGTGCCTGACCATGGAGAGGAGTGTTTTGAGGGCGACATGCACTTCTTCTGCCGCATGCACTCGGCAAAGATTGACGCAAGGCTCGCCCATGCCGAGTTTGACGTGCCGTTCTGGATATGGTGTTCGCGCAAATACATAAGGCGCAGGCCCGAGGTGTTCCGGCAGATAGTCAATGCGCGCGGCAGGCGTTACATGACTGACGCGCTGCCGCACATGCTGCTGTGGCTGGGAGGCATATCTTGTCCTTATTATAACGACCGCCGCAACATTCTCTCGCCCGACTATGACGAGCAGAGGCCCAGACTGCTCAAGGCCACGACCGACTATGACAGTCTGTGACGGCTCTGCAAGGTGCTTAACGCCTCACATAGGCATGCGCCGCCTCCTCACGTCGTGATGTCGTGGCGGGCTTCGACACGCTGCATAGTGGCTGTGACCGCCCCTTCAATGCGCCGTGTCATTTGTAAATCAAAGGAAACATACTGTAAAAAAAGCAACAAGCAACAATCAATGAACAATCCTCTACTCACGCGCACCGAGTGTGCGGCTCTGCGGGGCATGGCCATCATTGGCATAATGCTGCATAACTACTGCCATTGGCTGGGCTTCGCGGTCAAGGAAAACGAGTTTACCTACACCGTGTCAAAGTGCAGCGGCCTGGCACGTGTGCTTGCCGATGCCGACATGCGCCTGCCCATACATCTGCTGTCGTTTTTCGGTCACTATGGCGTGCCTGTATTCCTTTTTCTGAGTGCCTATGGACTCGTGATGAAGTATGAGAACACGGCTGGCGGCAAGCCTTCCAAGAGGCAGACCGCCTTTGTGTCGTTTCTCACGCAGCACTACCGCAAGCTGTTTGACATGATGATAGTGGGCTTTGTGGCGTTCATAATCTTTGATGCCATCACTCCTGGCCGCCACCGCTATGAAGTCATGGACATAATAGGGCAGATGTTCATGTTTAACAACCTCATGTCGTCGCCCGACCGCATCATCTGGCCGGGTCCCTACTGGTTTTTCGGGCTGATGATGCAGCTTTATATAGTCTACAGACTCATGATATGGCGGCGTTCTCTGACCGTGCCTGTGGTGTTGGTGGTGTTGTGCTGGCTGTTGCAGGCGTTTTGCGACCCCGAGGGCGACACTCTCAACCGCCTGCGCTATAACTGTGTGGGCGGCGTGCTGCCTTTCGTGGCAGGCATAGTCTATGCGCGCCGCGGCAAGGAGCTTGGGCGTGCGGCGTGGGCCACCACCGCAATGGTGGGGAGCGTGATGGTGCTGTTCATGAGCTTCAATTTCCACACGTGGCTGTGGATTCCGCTTGTGGTGTGTGCGGTGGGAGTAGGCACGGTAAAGACTTTGCCGCGACGGCTCTGCGTGTGGCTTGCGTGGATGGGCAACATCTCGGCCGCCATCTTTGTCATGCACCCTCTGCTGCGCAAGATTTTCATTCCCGTGTCGCGTGTCGGCGATGTCTATGCCGGGCTTCTGCTCTATGTCATAGCCTCTGTGGCGGTGGCATGGTTCTATCATGAGTCGCGGGGACTGTTTGGCAACAGACACAAATGAGTTTTGGATATGGGCAGGACGATGCTTTCAGAGGTGCGCCTTGGCGACATCTCTCGCTTTAGGGGCGAGATGATGGGGCTTGCGATGCTGTTTGTGATACTCTTTCACGTGGCTCTGTCGCGCGACGACCCTTTCTATGGGCTGCGCCGTTGCGGCAACGTGGGCGTAGACCTCTTTCTCTTTCTCAGCGGAGTGGGCCTGTGGCACGGGTGGGTGCGCCGTCCCGACGTGGGAGTGTTCTACCGCCGCCGCCTGTTGCGCCTTCTGCCTGCGTGGCTGACGTGCGCCACGGCTTTTTACCTGCCCGACTGGCTCGGGGCGCAGCGTTACTCGCGCAGTCTGCCCGATTTGCTGGGCGACATAACCGTCAACCTCGACTTCTGGCTGCACGATGAGCTGACGTTCTGGTATGTGCCAGCCATCATGATGCTCTATCTGTGGGCCCCGTGGTACATGCGGCTCATAGAGCGTCACCCCACGTTTCGCTGGCTGCCCGTGCTGATGGTGGTGTGGTGTGTGATGGTGCAGCGCGTGTTGCCCCTCCATCATGCCGTGGGCCATATTGAGATATTCTGGAGCCGCGTGCCAATATTCTTTATAGGCATCAACATGGGCGAGCATGTGCGCTCGGGGCGCACGATGGAGCCGCAGTCGCTGTGGCTGTTTGCCCTCGTGGCGGCGGTAACGGGCGGCACGTGTGTCTATCTTGAGCAGTATCGCCATGGCCTCTTTCCGCTCTACGAGGAGCGTATGCTCTACATACCGCTCACGGTGAGCCTGTCGGTGCTGCTGTGCAAGGCTCTCGGGCGTGTGCCAGGAGGCGTGCGCAGGATGCTGGGAGCGGTTGGGGCGTTGAGTCTTGAGGCTTATCTCATTCACCTGCACTTTGTATATGTGTATGTGCAGCCTCTCGCCCTCGGCTATTGGCCTACGTTCCTGCTCACCGTGGCTGCCACCCTGCCTGCGGCGTGGCTCCTGCACGCCATAGTGGGGCGCGTCATGTCGTGCGGAAAGACCACTGGCGGCACTCAAGGTGATGGCGGCAGGTGAGAGACGGCGTGAGCGGAGCGTCTCATGCGGCCGCCACCGTGCATAAACCTTGTGCGTGGCGCATGTGTTGTGAACGTTGAATTGTGAAACATATATCCTAAAAAACATAAACATAGATGAACAGGACAAGAAACATAATACGCCTCATACGTCCAAAGCAATGGATAAAAAATGTGTTTGTGATGCTGCCCATGTTTTTTGGCGGAGAACTCTTTGACGCGGCTTCTCTGCGAGTGTCGTTGCTGACGTTCATGGTGTTCAGTCTCGCCGCCTCGTCCATATATTGCTACAACGACATCGTGGACGTGGATGCCGACCGTCACCATCCCGTCAAGTGTCGCCGTCCCGTAGCTTCTGGGGCTGTGGGCATAGGCACTGCCTACCGTATCATGTGCCTGTTGTTTGTGCTGGCGTGCGCCGTGGCCATGCTGTTGCCCGACGAGGTGACTGGCACGGTGGGTGCCGTGGCGTTGTTTTACTATCTGCTCAACCTCTCTTACTGCTCTAAGCTCAAGCAATATGCCATTCTCGACGTGTGCATAGTGGCCTTTGGCTTTGTGCTGCGTGTGCTGGCAGGAGGCTTCGCGTGTGAGTTGCCGTTGAGCAGTTGGATTGTCATAATGACCTTTCTGCTCACTCTCTTCATGTCGTTTGCCAAGCGCAGGGACGACGTGCTGCGCATGAATGAGACGGGAGAGCCTCCGCGCAGGAACACGGTGCGCTATAACCTCACGTTCATCAATCAGGCCATCACCATCACGGCTTCTGTCACGCTCGTGTGCTACATCATGTACACAGTGTCGCCCGAGGTGGCAGTACGCTTTGACACTCCCTATCTCTATCTCACGTTTGTGTTTGTGCTGATAGGGCTGCTGCGCTACATACAGATAGCCGTTGTCGACAAGAAGAGCGGCGACCCCACGAAGATTATACTCACCGACCATTTCTCGCAGGTCATCGTGATAGCCTGGGGGCTGTCGTTCCTTTTCATGATATACGTGATATAAGGGTCAGGGCGTTCCCGGGCGTGAGGGAGAGGCTGAAGGCTGTCGCATAAAGCGGCACTTTGCTGTGACGAAAGCGGCACTTTAGTAGTGAGAAAGAGGCACTTTAGAAGTGGCGAAAGCGGCACTTGGCAGTCCCCCCAGTCACGACATCAGGCAAGGCGTGGCGTCATGCAGGCGTGCGTCAGGCATCGGGCAAGCCCCATATTGGCGATTGATGGTTTTTAAGATTAAAATAAAAGACACGATGGACAACATAGACGGCATCTCAAAGCCGCAGATACACCTTTTTGACTTTGACGGCACAATCACCGTCAGCGACACTCTCTTGGAGTTTATCAGCTTTGCGGCAGGCAGATGGATGATGTTGCTGGGTTTTGCCCTGCACAGTCCGCTTATAATACTCATGAAGCTGGGCCTTTACAGCAACCATACTGTCAAGCAGAGAGTGTTCGGGTGGTTTTTCAGAGGCATGTCAGAGAGTCAATTCAATGACCTTTGCGAGCGTTTTGCCGTGCGTAGGGCACACTTGGCGCGCCCTGGGGCGGTGCAGACGCTGCGCCGTCTCGTGTCGCAGGGCCACACGGTGTGTGTGGTGAGCGCGAGCATGGACAGTTGGGTGCGCCCGTTCATGCGCAATATGCTCAAGGGCGCGGGCGGCGATGTGCTTGTGTCAGGCACGCGTGTGGAGATTGTGGACGGCAGGCTCACAGGAGCGTTTGCCTCGCACAACTGCTACGGTCAGGAAAAGGTGGCGCGCATAGTGGAGATGCTGCCGCAGCTTGCCGACAGCCGGCGTGCGTGGCATGTGACTGCCTATGGCGACAGCGGCGGCGACAGAGAGATGCTCGCCTTTGCCGATGAGGCTCACTACAAGCCATTCAGGGCGGAGGGCGGAGGCAGGAGGCAGACGCTCGGAGAGGTCGTGAGGTTTGGCGTGGTGGGCGTGGCGGCAACACTGTTGCAGTATGCCGTATATTGGGTGATGGTGAGCATGACGAGTCCCACGCTTGCCATGACCATAGGCTATGCCGTCAGCTTCGTGTTTAACTTCATCGCCTCCACACGTTTCACATTCCGCCAGAGGGCGACGGCAAAAAAAGGACTCGGCTTTGCCCTGTCTCATGCCGTCAACTATCTGTTGCAGATGCTCACGCTCAACCTCTTCCTCGCCATGGGGCTTGGCAAGGACATCGCGCCCATACCCATGTTCTGCGTGTGCGTGCCGATAAACTTCCTGCTCGTGAGATTTTTTCTCAAACGCGGCTGACAGGGCGTGTCTCGTCGCAAAGGCTGAGGCTCATGGCGTGATGTGGAAATACCCATGGCGTGATGCGGAAAAAGCGCAGGGCATAGACACGCGTTATCTGAGCGTATTCTCACGCGTTACTTAGGCATATTATATAATGTATAGGGCGCAAGAGAGAACAAAGCATATATATAAGTAAACAAAAAACATAGAGCAAAGAAAAAAAACATGTCATCC
>CAMGFM010000036.1 GCA_946055365.1 uncultured Prevotella sp.
ATTTCAAGGAAAAAATTACTCACTGTCCTCCATTTTACGACCTATATATAACCCGTTCTGTTGAAAGAGCCTTTGCGTGGGTGTCAGTCCTCAAATTCAAGGGAGAGTTCTTCGCATCCAGTGAGGTTGAAGCTCATGCGATGATAGGGCGAAGTGCCGTGTTGTCTGATGCCGAGGCGGTGTGCCTTGGTGGGATAGCCCTTGTTTTTGTTCCATTCATAATAGGGCCACCGCTCGTGCAGGCTCTCCATATATTCGTCGCGGAATGTCTTGGCGAGTATGCTGGCGGCGGCTATGCTCTGATACTTGCCGTCGCCCTTGACGATAGTGGCGTGTGGCAGTCCATGATAGGGCTTAAACCTGTTGCCGTCTACTATTATGGCCTCGGGGCGCAGCTTCAGCTGGTCGAGGGCGCGGTGCATGGCGAGCAGGCTTGCGTTGAGTATGTTTATATCGTCTATCTCTTCAGGCGTGACAATGCCCACCGCCCATGCCAGAGAGTCGTTTATTATCATGTCGCGCAGCACCTTGCGCTTCTTCTCGCTGAGCTTCTTTGAGTCGTTGAGCAGAGGATTGTCATAGTCACGGGGCAGTATCACCGCCGCCGCATACACGCTGCCTGCGAGACATCCGCGCCCCGCCTCGTCGCATCCTGCCTCTATGAGGCTGTCATAGTAGTGGGGCAGCAGCCTGTCGTGTACTGTTGCCTCATGGCCTTGTCGTTTTCTTGCCATAATGGTTTGTGGTTTACTGTTCGTGGGTTGCGGTCCATATACTGGCGCACCGTCCTTTTGGGTCGCGGCATAGCCTCTGTTATGCGGCGGCAGGGCAGCCCATATTTTCCAAAGTGCCGCTTTAGTATTTTCCAAAGTGCCGTTTTAGTGTCAGCAAAGAGCCGTTTTCTATCTCAAAAGCGGCACTTTGTCGTTGCCAAAGTGCCGCTTTTGCATTATGCATGGCCAATGTCCATGCGCGCTATGATTGCGAGGCCGGTTCATAGCGCACGCTTTGTGTATGGCACGTCCCGTCTCACGTGCCTCATGTCAGAACATTGCGCTCACTCTCCTTATGCCTGCCGCCAGCGCGTCCACCTCTTCCATGGTGTTATACAGCGCGAAGGAGGCCCTCACCATGCCCTGCACGCCGAAACGGGTCATCACGGGCTGTGCGCAATGATGGCCCGTGCGCACGGCTATGCCGAGGCGGTCGAGCAGGGTGCCCATGTCGAGAGGGTGTATGTCGCCTGTGAGAAACGACACGACGGCATCCTTGTCCTTGGCGGTGCCAAAGAGTCTCATGCCCTCTATCTCTTGCAGCCGCTTCATGCAATATTCAGTGAGGCTGCGCTCGTGTCTGGATATGTTGTCCATGCCCAGTGTCTCGATATAGTCTATGGCTGTGGCGAGGCCGTGCGTGGCGACATAGTCGGGAGTGCCTGCCTCAAACTTGAATGGCAGCCTTTCAAAGGTGGTCTTTTCAAAACTCACGCTCTCTATCATTTCGCCCCCGCCCTGATAGGGCGGCATACGGTCGAGCCATTGCTCCTTGCCATACAGCACTCCGATGCCCGTAGGCCCGTACATCTTGTGTCCGCTGAAGGCATAGAAGTCGCAGTCAAGGGCCTGCACGTCCACTTTCATGTGCGGAGCCGCCTGCGCCCCGTCCACCAGCACGGGCACTCCGTGTGCGTGTGCCGTCCTTATCATCTCCCTTATGGGGTTTATCGTGCCGAGAGTATTGCTCACGTGTGCCACGCTCACGAACCTTGTCCTTGGCGAAAAGAGCCTTTCATAGTCGTCAGTCAGCAGAGTGCCGCTGTCGTCCATGCCAATGACCTTGATGGTTATGCCGTGTCTTGCCGCCTGCAGCTGCCACGGCACGATGTTTGAGTGGTGTTCCATGGTGGTCACTATCACCTCGTCGCCTGCCTGCATCATGCCCTCGCAGAAAGAAGAAGCCACGAGGTTGATGCTCTCCGTGGTGCCGCGCGTGAAGATTATCTCCTCTGTCTTGGCGGCGTTGACAAACTGTCTCACCTTTTCCCTCGCCGCCTCGTGCAGGTCGGTGGCTCGCTGCGAGAGATAATGCACGCCGCGATGCACGTTGGCGTTGGCCTCGAGATATTCGCGCCTCATGGCATCAAGCACGCAGAGCGGCTTCTGCGTGGTGGCGGCGTTGTCGAGATAGACAAGCGGCCTGTCATAGACCTTGCGCGAGAGTATGGGGAAGTCGTCCCTCACTTTGTTTATGTCATACATATATATATAATGTGTGTGCAGGCGCGTCTTGCCATGCCTGTGTGGGCAAGGCGTGCCTCTGTGGGTGAGTTTGTGATGTTGTGGGTGTGGGCAAGGCGTGCGAGTGCGGTCATGTTTGCCGTGCGAGAGTGGGCAGGGCGTGCATGTGCGGTCGTCTCTTGCCGTGCGAGAGTGCTTATCGGCAGAGCTTGCAGCCCTCGCACTTGCTCAGTTCGCCTCTAAACCTCTTCTCTACGAGCCAATGCAGCCTGTCGCGCAGCTGCGGCAGTTGTATCTGGTCTATCACCTCGTTTACGAAGGCCTGCTCCAGCAGCAGCCGAGCCTCCCTTTCGCTTATGCCGCGCTGTCTCATATAGAACATGGCGGCATCGTTGAGCTGTCCCACGGTGGAGCCGTGCGAGCATTTCACGTCGTCGGCATATATCTCGAGCATGGGTTGCGTGTACATGCGTGCCTTTTTGGTGGAGCAGATGTTTTGGTTGCGCATCTCCGACACGGTGTGCTGCGCCCCGTGTCTCACCAGCACCTTGCCGGCGAATGCGCCCGTGGCATTGTCGCCCAGCACATACTTATACAGTTCTCTGCTTGTGCAGTGTTCTGCGGCGTGGGTTATGAGCGTGTTGTTGTCTACATGCTGGTTTTTGTCGGCTATCACGCATCCGTTGCACACGCACTCCGCCCCCTCGCCCTTGAGCGTCACGTCAAGGCGGCCCAGCGTGGTGCCGTTGTGTAGCGTGATGGCGTTGTGGCAGAGGCGCGCGCCTGCCTCCATGTCCACATACACGTTGCTCAGGCGCGTGTTGTCGTTGTGGGTCTCCTCCATGCAGCAGATGTCAAGCGACGAGTCGCGCCCCATGAACACCTCCGTCACCTGTGTGGTGAGGAAGCGTCTGCTGTCGGCGGTGTGGTCGCAGAAGAGCAGGCGCGCCTCCGCGCCCTCTTCCATGACTATCAGCACGCGGCGGTTGGCCATGAGGTCTACGTCAGAGCGCAGTATGTTGATGACCTGCACCGTGCGCTCCACCTTCACGCCGCGTCCCACCACTACCGCGAGGCCGTCTTGCGCCAGCATGGTGTTGAGAGCCGTCACGCCATCGTCGGCGGTGGAGGCGAGACGTGCGTAGTGTCTTGCCACAAAGTCGGGATTCAGCTCAGCATAGTGGCGCAGCGAGTCGACGGTGATGCCCTCGGGCAGGTTGTCCTTTGGCTGAAGCGACTTGCGGAACTGGTCGTTGACGATGAAATAGAGCGACGTGCTGAGGTTAGGCACGTCACACTTGAAAGCCTTGTAGGGGTCGACGGGCATTTCGAGGCGGTTTATGTTTATCCCGTAGTCAGGCGCAAACAGCGCGTCGACATCCGTATATTTGTAACGCTCCACCTTGCGTGAGGGGAAGCCGTTTTTTCGGAGGTCGTCGCAGGCCTTCTCCCTTACGGCGTTGAGCGGGGCCGCGCTGTGGGCGGCTATGGTGTCGCGGCAGGCCTCGTAGAGTTCTATATATTGTCTTTCGCTCTTCATGATTTTGCTTTTTGCAGGCTGTCGTGTGCGGTCATTCCTCCGCCTCGGCCTTTATCCAGTCATAGCCTCTTGTCTCTATCTCCTTGGCAAGCTCTGGGCCTGCGGTCTTGACGATGCGTCCCTTGTAAAGCACGTGTATGTTGCACGGCCTTATCATGTCGAGCAGACGCTCGTAATGCGTGATTACGATGGCCGAGGTGTGGGCGTTGTGCATCTTGTTCACGCCGTCGGCCACTATGCGCATGGCATCCACGTCGAGTCCCGAGTCGGTCTCGTCGAGTATGGAGAGCCTTGGCTCGAGCATGGCCATCTGGAATATCTCGTTGCGTTTCTTCTCGCCGCCCGAGAAGCCCTCGTTGACAGAGCGTCGAGTGAACTTGCTGTCGAGGTCTACAATCTTTCGCTTCTCGTTCATGAGCTTCAGGAAGTCGCCGGCCTTGAGTTCGGGCAGTCCCTGATACTTGCGCTTCTCGTTTACTGCCGCCTTGAGAAAGTTGGTCATTGACACTCCCGGTATCTCCACGGGATACTGGAAGGAGAGGAAGAGTCCTTCGTGGGCGCGCTCTTCGGGTTTCATCTCGAGCAGGTTCTTTCCGTTAAACCACACTTCGCCCTCGGTCACTTCGTAGAGTGGGTTGCCCACCAGCACTTGGCTGAGTGTTGACTTGCCCGAGCCGTTGGGTCCCATTACGGCGTGTATCTCGCCGTCGTTGATGGTGAGGTTGATGCCTCTTAATATCTCTTTGCCCGCTATGGAGGCATGAAGGTTTTTTACTATTAACATGGTGTGTAAGATTTGTGCGTGTATGTTTTGTTGCGGATGTTGGTCGTGAGGTGTCAGCCCACTGTGCCCTCGAGCGACACGCTGAGCAGCTTCTGCGCCTCCACGGCAAACTCCATGGGCAGCTTGTTTAGCACCTCCTTGGCATAGCCGTTGACTATCAGTCCCACGGCCTGCTCTGTGGGTATGCCCCTTTGGTTGCAGTAGAACAGTTGGTCTTCTGATATTTTTGATGTTGTGGCTTCGTGTTCCACAACCGCCGTGTCGTTATGAATGTCCATGTAGGGGAATGTGTGTGCGCCGCAGTCAGAGCCGAGCAGCAGCGAGTCGCACGACGAGTAGTTGCGCGCCCCGTCAGCCTGTGGAGCCACCCTCACCAGTCCGCGGTAGGAGTTTTGGCTCTTGCCTGCCGATATGCCCTTGGAAATGATGGTCGACTTGGTGTTCTTGCCGATGTGTATCATCTTTGTGCCGGTGTCTGCCTCCTGATGGTGGTTGGTCACAGCCACGCTGTAGAACTCTGCCTGCGAGTTGTCGCCCTTCAGCACACATGAGGGATATTTCCATGTTATTGCCGAGCCAGTCTCCACCTGCGTCCATGACAGTCTGGAGTTGTTGCCGCGCAGCTCCCCGCGCTTTGTCACGAGGTTTAGCACGCCACCCTTGCCGTTTTCGTCGCCCGGATACCAGTTCTGCACTGTCGAATACTTCACTTCGGCATTTTCCTTTACCACTATCTCCACGATGGCGGCGTGCAGCTGGTTCTCGTCTCTCATCGGGGCGGTGCAGCCCTCAAGATAAGACACGTAGGAGTCGTCGTCGGCAATTATCAGAGTGCGTTCAAACTGTCCCGTGTTGCGTGCGTTGATGCGGAAATAGCTGCTCAGTTCCATCGGGCAGCGCACGCCCTTGGGGATATAGACAAACGAGCCGTCGGAGAACACCGCGCTGTTGAGCGCGGCGAAATAGTTGTCGCGGTAAGGCACCACGCTTCCGAGATACTCCATCACGAGTTGCGGGTGGTCTTTCACGGCATCGCCTATGGAGCAGAATATTATGCCCTTCTCGGCGAGGTGCTGCTTGAATGTGGTCTTGACAGACACGGAGTCCATGATGGCATCCACCGCCACGCCGCTGAGCGCGAGACGCTCCTCGAGCGGTATGCCGAGCTTGTCAAATGTCTTCATCAGTTCGGGGTCTATCTCTTTCTTCTCGTCAGAAGGCTTCTTTGCCATCGGGTCGGCATAGTAGGATATGCCCTGATAGTCTATCTCAGGCAGGCTCACATGGCCCCATTCGGGCTGTTTCATGGTCTGCCAGTAGCGCAGGGCCTCGAGTCTGAATTGCAGCATCCATTCTGGCTCGCCCTTTTTGGCGGATATGAGTCGCACGATGTCCTCGTTGAGTCCTTTCTCTATGATGTCGGTGTGTACGTCAGTGGTAAATCCGTATTCATATTTCTGGTCTGCCACCTGACGCACAAACGCGTTTTTAGTGTCCTTGTTTTCCATTTGCTGAGTGTTATGGGCTTTTGTCTCCGGGGGAGAGGGGTTGCAGATATGCGCCCGTGTGTCTATTAAGTTGCAAATTTACTAATAATGCAATTATTATCCGAATGATTAAGGCTTTTTATTGGTGCTTTCATAATTTTTGGTGACGTGTCTTTGTGTTTTCGGGTGATGTGTGGGCGTGATTTTTGGTGACGTGTGTCCTTGCCCTTTGCCATGCCTGCCACCGTCTTCCTGCGTGTGTGTTGTGGCTGGCAGGCCGCTTTGCGGAGCGGCTGTGGCATACGGTGTTTGCGGAGCGGGGCTTGGGCGATTGGTGTAGTGTCACTCTGCGTTTAAGAAAGCGTCACTCTGTGTTTGTGAAGTGCCATTTTGCGTTTAAGAAAGTGCCACTCTACGGTTGTGAAGTGGCATTTTGAGTAAGCCAAAGTGCCTTTTCGCTGACGCTCAAAGGTCGCATGTCCTCAATCAGGCGTGTCTTTCCCTTGTGTGGGCGTGTGTTTTCATGACGTGAGCGTGTATTTTCATGACGTGAGCGTGTATTTTCATGATGTGGGAGTGTCGCAAAAAAAACGCCCGGCCGGCATTTGACTGCCGGGCCAGACGTTCATTTTAAATTATGAAAAACATTAAGATCCTTTGTGATAGTGCGTCTTGGCAGGCTTAGAGAGTCTGCTTGACCTCTATCTCGGTGAATGTCTCGAGTATGTCGCCCACCTGAATATCGTTGAAGTTGACGAGCGAGATGCCGCACTCGAAGTTTGTTGCCACCTCTTTCACGTCGTCCTTGTAGCGTTTGAGCGCGTTGATCTCGGCAGTATGCACTACGATGCCGTCACGCACCACGCGCGCCTTGTCAGAGCGGTGCACCTTGCCCTCGCTGACGTAAGCACCAGCCACAGTGCCCACCTTGGAAATCTTGTAGACCTCCCTCACTTCCACCTGTCCGGTCACTACTTCCTTCTTGACCTTGTCGAGCATGCCTATCATGGCACTCTTCACGTCGTCGATGGCATCATAGATGACAGAATAGGTGTTGATGTCAACGCCCTCCTGCTCTGCGAGCTTGCGTGCGGCCGCTGACGGGCGCACTTGGAAGCCCACGATGATGGCGTCAGACGCATCGGCGAGCGTCACGTCGCTCTCCGAGATCTGTCCCACGGCCTTGTAGATGACGTCGACCTTGATCTTCTCGGTAGACAGCTTGATGAAGGAGTCGCTGAGAGCCTCTATACTGCCGTCGGTGTCACCCTTGACAATGATGTTAAGCTCCTTGAACGAACCGAGAGCTATGCGGTGTGATATGTCAGAGAGCGTGAGACGCTTCTGTGTGCGCAGTCCCTGCTCGCGCTGCAGCTGCATACGCTTGTTGGCAATGTCCCTTGCCTCCTGCTCAGTCTCCAGCACGTGGAACGAATCGCCAGCCGTGGGCGCGCCGTTGAGGCCCAGTATTATTGCCGGCTCGGCAGGTCCTGCCGACGTGATGCGGCTGTTGCGCTCGTTGAACATGGCCTTGATGCGTCCCCAGCTCGTGCCTGCTATCACGTTGTCGCCCACCTTGAGCGTGCCGTTAGACACCAGCACCGTAGAGACATATCCGCGTCCCTTGTCGAGCGACGACTCGATGATGCTGCCCGTAGCCTTGCGGTTGGGGTTGGCCTTGAGGTCGAGCATTTCAGCTTCGAGCAGCACCTTTTCGAGCAGGTCGCCCACGCCGATGCCCTTCTTCGCGCTTATTTCCTGACACTGGTATTTGCCGCCCCAGTCTTCGACGAGCAGGTTCATCGCCGCCAGCTCCTCGCGCACGCGGTCGGGATTGGCACCGGGCTTGTCTATCTTGTTAATGGCAAACACCATTGGCACGTTGGCGGCCTGTGCGTGTGCTATGGCCTCCTTGGTGGTGGGCATCACGGCATCGTCGGCGGCTATGATGATAATGGCGATGTCGGTGACCTGCGCTCCGCGGGCGCGCATGGCAGTAAATGCCTCATGGCCCGGCGTGTCGAGGAAGGTGATGCGCCTGCCGTCCTCCAGACTCACGTTGTATGCGCCGATGTGCTGCGTTATGCCGCCCGCCTCGCCTGCTATGACGTTGGTCTTGCGTATGTAGTCGAGCAGAGAGGTCTTTCCGTGGTCTACATGTCCCATGACAGTCACTATCGGGGCCCTCGGCACGAGGTCGTTCTCGTCGTCCTCTGCCTCGGTGATGGCTTCCTGCACCTCCGCGCTCACATATTCAGTCTTGAAGCCGAACTCTTCTGCCACGAGATTGATGGTCTCAGCGTCAAGACGCTGGTTGATTGACACCATGATACCCACGCTCATGAGCGTGCCAATGACTTGGTTGACCGAGGTGTTCATCATGTTTGAGAGCTCAGACACGGTCACAAATTCCGTGAGCTTGAGTGTCTTGCTCTCTCTCCTCTCTTCTCTGAGCTCCTCGTTCATCTTCTCGTGAGCCGCCTCGCGCTTTTCCTTGCGATACTTTGCGCCCTTCTTGTTCTGGCTCTGCTTGCTGGTGAGTCGTGCGAGCGTCTCCTTTACCTGTCTTGCCACATCCTCCTCGTTCACCTCGAGCGGTTTCTGGCTGCGGTTGCGGTTTTTCTTGTTCTTGCCCTTGCCTCCGCCCTGCTGGTTGTTGGCGTTCTGGCTGTTCTTGGCGTTCTTCTGGCTGTCGCCCTGCGGTGTTGCGGCGTTTATGTCCACGCGCACCTTGTTGATGCGCTCGCGCTTTTTCTTGTCGCCTGCGCCGTTTGGCTGCCGTCCTTTCTCTTCGCGCTCCTTGCGTCTCTCCTCCTTTGACTTTTTCTTTGGTCTTGTGCTTTGGTTGAGAGCGTTGAGGTCAATCTTTCCCAGCACGTTCACCTTGGGCGCATTGAGTATTTTCTTCTCGCTCTTGGTTGTGAACAAGGTTGTCTCCTGCTTTTGCGTGCCGTTGGCCTGCTCCTTTGAGGGAGTGTTGTCGGCTGCCGTGGCGTTGTCTTTGGCGTTGGCAGCGTCTTTTTTCATTTCTTTATGGTCTTGTCTGTTGGCCACAGGATTTTGCTTTTGTTTGTTTTCTGTCTTTTCTGAGCCAGCGTTGTCTTTCTTGTCCGCTTGCGTCGTGTTGTTATTGTCCGTGGGTTTCGGGCTTGCGGCAGGAGTCTTGGCCTGCGGCTCCTTTTGAGCGTCTGCGGCCGCCGTTTTCTGTCCTGCCGGTTTCCTTCCACCTATGCTGTCAAGGTCGATCTTGCCCAGCGGCTTGTATTGCTGCTGCTTGGCAGAGGGCAGCAGTCGCTCGGCTCGGTTGTCTTCCTTGTTGCTTTTCTTTTCCTTAGGTTTTTTCTGTAGGAGCTTTTCGGCCTGTGTGCGCATCTCCTTGTCTTGCTGAAATGCTGCCACGAGAGCGTTATACTGTGCGTCGCTCAGCTTGAAGCTCGGTTCTGGCTTCACCTCCCCCAGCTCACTTCTTTTTTCGAGGAACTCCACTGCCGTCTGGAGTCCTATGTTCAATTCTCTTAATGCTTTGCTTAACCTGATGTTCATGTTCTGTTCTTTTGAGTGAAAGAGCGGGCTGTACGGGGCGGTCGTCTGTCCGCCCCTTTTGCCGTCGTGGCCGTGTGCGGAGAGAGTGTATGCTCCTCATTCTGGCCG
>CAMGFM010000037.1 GCA_946055365.1 uncultured Prevotella sp.
CTCGGGGAGACAGTCCCAGAGAGCCTCGCCCAGTCCTACAACTATTTTGTTGTCCATAAAACAGATTATTTAGATGTTTTGATTTTAGATATATAGGTAAAAAGATAAATCACTCCCACGGCCATCACCGCAATGGCTCCCGTCTGGCCGATAGCGTCGCTGGCAAGCCCCATAAACAAGGGGAAGACAGTGCCGCCGAAAAGGCCCATAATCATGAGTCCGCTAATCTCGTTTTGCATAGTCTCGTCAGACAGCAAGGCCTGTGACAACACCAAAGAGAAGATGTTTGAGTTGCCATAGCCCACAAGCGCGATGGCAGCATACAACACAGCCTTTGTCTCTCCAAAAGCAAGGCCAAGCATTGACAGAGCCATCATGACCACGCTGATTATAAAGAACAGGCGGTTGCTCATCACGCGCAGGAAGAACGAGCCTGTGAGGCAGCCGATGGTACGGAAGATGAAATACAGCGACGTGGCAAACGCCGCATCGTTGAGCGACATGCCAAGACGCTCCATCAGCATCTTAGGAGCCGTAGTGTTTGTGCCCACGTCTATGCCCACGTGACACATGATGCCAAGAAACGAAAGCAATACTATCGGGCGAGACAGCAGTTTCACACATCCTGCCACCGACGATGCCTTGCCCTCCATCTTAGGCTCATCGATAGGAGTGGCGGCAAGCGCAAGCGACGCCACAATGCCTATCAACATATAAATGGGGAACAACACCCGCCAGCCCATGCCAAACGTGGGAATAGTGGCCATGGCTCCCCACATCGCTATGTAAGGGGCGAGAAACGAGGCTATGGCCTTGACAAACTGTCCAAAGGTGAGCGTGGAAGCGAGATTGCCACCCTGCATCACCAAAGACACCAGCGGGTTGAGCGATGTTTGCATAAGCGCGTTGCCAATGCCAAGCAGCGAAAACGACACCAGCATCACCGGGAAACTTTCGTCAAACAACGGCAGCATAAGCGACACCACAGTCACCACCAATGACAGCAATACGGTGTTCTTGCGGCCGATCCTGTTCATAAGCATGCCCGTGGGCACGGAGAAAACCAAAAACCAGAAAAAAACCAGCGATGGCAGCACATTGGCGACCGAGTCGCTCAACTGCAAATCGTCCTTAACGTAATTGGATGCGATGCCGACCAAATCGACAAAGCCCATGGCAAAGAAGCACAGCATCACTGGCAATATTGCCATCTTGTTATTGTTACTCATTGTTATTACTTATTTATGTTTCTTAATCGATTGTCTTTATACTTTTTTCGTTACCCTGAGAACAATCCTTATTACCTAAGAAACCTAAATACTCCTCTGAAAACTGAGCCTAAATCAATAACTCTAACTTATCTATACTATATCAAAACTACAACTACTCGCTTATTTTCTATTTCTTTTCTGCGGCAAAGTTATCAGTAATCTCTTAATATGGCTTTAAAATATGTTTCAGAGCTGGATAGTAATCGTTCCATGCAACATTTCTGTGCCATTTTGTATCATTTGTATCATTCAATCTTGTAAATCTTTGCCTTTGCCTTGCCCTTGACAACGATTTTGTTATAGGGAACAGACGGAAAGACGAGATTGGTCATGGACATCTTGCCCTCAGAGTCAAAAGCCTCGATGCTGCAACGGTCAACGAATATCCTCATCTGGCGCATCTTGCCGTATGTGGGCGAGGATGTCACCACGGGGAAGGCATCGCTGAATGACACATTGCCGCTGCGGCGGCGGTCCATGTCAAACGTCTCTTCCATGTCATCATAAGTCATGACAACCTTCTCGCCCTTTGCGCCCATAAGAATAATCTGTGCGTCGCCCTTGAGGTCAACGACAATCTCGCAGGACTCAGAGGGAGAGCTTATCCTTGCGCCTCTTGCCGCGTTCATCTCCGCTGCCGGCAACACGCTGCAATAGGTTTCGCCATTATACTCGAAGAGTCCAAGGTCGCGCACGATAGAGTTGGCAGAGCGATACTGCATCGTGGGCACCTGGTTGGCATACTGCCAGTTGCTCATCCACGCTATGGCACAGTGGCGGCCCTCCGGAGCGTTGTCAAAGGTGACCGTGGCATAGTGGTCCTTGCCATAATCCATCCACTTTGTCTCTCTTGGCTCGTCCTCACAAGTGAAGACATGTCCGTCAAACTGTCCTATAAAATACTGTGTGGCAGAGCCGCCAAACGGGCCGCCGGGGTTGATGTTGCAAATGAGCATCCACTTCTCCTTGTCAGTGCCTCTCACCTTCATCTTCATAAGGTCTGGACACTCCCACACGCCTCCATGATTGCCGTATTCGTGTCCGAAGGAACTCTCAAAATGCCAGTCCTTAAGATTTGGCGAAGAATAGATGTGCATCTCCTGCCCCACTGCGAGTATCATGTTCCAGAATCCTGCGTCAGCGTTCCAGAATACGTGAGGATCACGGAAGTCTCTTGCCGTGGAAACGATTATCGGGTTGTGGCTATACTTGGTGAAAGTCTTGCCACCATCGGTGCTGTAAGCCATGGACTGCGTCTGGCTGTGTCCGGCAGAGGTATAGAAAGCCACGATGGCATCCTTGCCAAAGCCCGCAGTGTTGTTTTTGTCTACGACAGACGAGCCGCTGAAGATGGCACCAAGCGCATCACCCTCCAACACATTGGGCTGTGGAGTCCAGTGTATGAGGTCTGTACTTGTGGAGTAGCCCCATGTCATATTTTCCCATTGCGAACCATAAGGATTATACTGGAAACAAAGATGCCAAACGCCATCCTTGTAGAACATACCGTTGGGATCGTTCATCCAGCCATACTTGGGAGTGTGATGAAATGCGGGGCGATACTTCTCGGTGTTGTCAGTGTTGAACGTGTCGGCATACGTCATTTTCTTCCAGCAGGCAAAATCATTCATCGCGCCCGTATATCTCGCGTTGCCAAGGAACGCTATGTCGAGCACCTGTCCGTTTTCCACCTCAAGAGGCACGAAATAGTCAACCTTGTCGGTGGCTATCTTGCAATTTAAAGTCTTGACAAGCTGATTGTCCTTTACCACTCTGATATGGGCGTTGTCGTTCTTTTCCTCTACTGGCAGCAACAGGTATCTTTTGTCTGTGTCTACCTTGATGATGACATGGCCGTCACCGAGAAACTGAGGCTGCTGTGCAGATGCGCCACAATAGACGAGCACGGACGCAGCCAACGAAATAAGTCTGTTTGTATTCAACATAAGTTAAATGATTTTCAGATCGAATTGTATGTCGATGGTTATTAGTTGATTTTTATAATAGGTTTTTATCTGCTTTTTCACATGATGCGTGCCTTTGGGCCATGTGTCTTCGGCCGTGACAGCCACAGTGACCAGCTCAGTTCTGTTGTCTTCATCGCGATGCAGTATGACAATGTTTCTGGTTTTGGTCTCTCCGCGTGTCATGAGTCCCAAGTCAAAACGGTCAGCAGACAGTCTCAGACACTCATTGACCCTTATGGGATACTGTCTCAGCAGTGTTTCTTCAGAAGTGACGCAATAGCCCGTCATGACCAAGTCAATGCGTTTGCGTGAAGTGCCATATACTATGGAGCCACGCTCATAGAACTCACCACCCTTTCCACTCGGGTCAAAGCTCAAGACTGCGTTCACCGTGTCACCGGGCTCTATGGTGTTACAGGAAGGCAACTTCAGCCTAACACATCCGCATGAGGTATAGGCCTGACGCAGCATGACAGTCTCCGTCCCGGCGTTGCTTATGCGAAACACATGTTCCTGACACCCGTCAGTCTCATTGATGGTGCCAAGCGACACGACAGAGAGTCCTATGGTGACCAGCGTATCAACGGGCAACATGCTTCTTTCCGTTCTTAATGTAAATGCCTTTCTGCGGGACAACACTACATTTTTGTCCCGCCATGTTAAAAACTGCGCCACATGAGCCGACAGCGTGACCCTCATTGACATCATCTGCCCAAACATGCTTGACCGCAGTGTTGCCAGAGAGGCCTGCGTCAAGAGTCCATGCCCTCACGCTGGCCTGTGTGGGCGACGTGGCGAAGGCCTCTGCCCCGATCTGCCCTGCGTCAGTGGGGAAGATCCTCACCGAATAAGCCCACCTGTCATTGACAAAGACATCCACTATAGAGCCGTCAACAAAGACATGCAGCCTAATAGTCTCGCCCACTTTCGGCTTTTCGGGCAATGCCGCTGCATAGACACCGCCATAAGAGCCCGTGTCATTGCTGCGACGGGCAAGCGCGGTGAAGTCAAGAGTGAGCATGCCGCTGCCCGCATCATAGGAAAGCGTGGCCATGCCGTCTTCTGACTTGAAGAAATTGAAGCCCATCTCGCCAGACCCGACTACAAACTCGCCCAAAAGCTCCATCTGCCTGCCGCTGACGGGAGCAAGAGACAGCTCTCCCGACAGACTGCCAGTCATCTCAAAGCCTTCGCCAGAGCGCATGGCAGCAAGCCCCTCAAAAGGTTTCTGCACGATATATCCGTCTTCATCAATGCCTATCTCACGCGGCAGGGAGTAATTGTGCGCCCATCCCATCTCGGCGTTTGCCTCTGAGGGGAGTTTGTCAGGCACTATGCCGAGCATTATGACCTTTCCGTCCTTGCGACAGATTGTTGGCGAGAGCAGACCATAGCCATCCTTTGACATGCCGTTCATTTCGAGAGTCCTGGGCTGCTCATGGTCGGGAGCGAATGTGCCGTCGTCATTCACCCTGCCCACCCAGTAGACAGTGCGCACGCCTGTGCCCATGCCAAGAGGCGTGACGGTGAAGAGCCATCTGCCATTGCCCATGTCGGTCATGTTAGGCATTTCCCAGAACGTGCCGTGCTGGTTGGCATTAGTGCCACGGAAGAAAATCTTGCCATCATTAGTCCACTGGCCGTTTTCATACTTATGCAGAGTGCAAGCCCCCACCCCATTCTTGCCAGTGCCGACAATGATGTATTTGTTGCCGCCTGCCGTAAAGAAATACGGATCGCGGAAATCGTCAGAAAGTCCGTTGGGACGGCCATTGACAACGATGCCCTGCTTAGTCCACGCAACGAGTCCCTTGTCATCGGGTGTGGCCCTGGCAATCACCGCCCTGCCGTTGTCAACGGCAGTATATAACAGGTTGACAGTGTTGTTGTCATCTTCGTATAAACAACCCGACCAGCAACCCTTGATGTCATAAGGCTCACCAGGAGCTATGGCAATGGGTTCTTCTGTCCACTTGTATAGATTTTCAGATGAGATGTGGCCCCAGTGAAGTCTTGCCATATAGGGTCCGTTGGCGTTCTTCTGGAAGAACAAGTGATACTTGCCGTCGGCAAACGTCATGCCATGACACTCGTTGGTCCATCCGCCCGAAGGCATGCCGTGAAACTGAGGACGCCACAGGCTCTCGGCATATCGTGACGCAGGATAATTGAAGTCGGGCGTTGCACTGCCCACATTCGAGGCCATCCGTGCGATCTCCTCCTCTGACAGACACTCATTGTAGATGGCTATGTCGTCTACAAGACCGCAGAAAGTATTGATGAGAAACGGGCCAGACTTCATGTCGGCGGCATCCTTGCCTATATAGAAAGTGCCTGTAGAGGCAACGATTTCAGAGCGGCTCATCTTGCACGAGCCCACTTTGCTGCCATTGAGATAGAGCGTGGCAAGGTTTGCATCCTTGTCGAGCACAGCCGTGACATGGCTCCAGCGTCCGAGGGGCAGCTTTTCCGAACTGTCAACGGTGAAGACATAGCCATTGGCATAGGCAGAGGCAAAGCGCAGGCGCAACTGGCCCTGCGAGGAAAGCTGCAGGGCGAAACCCGTCTTGGCCGTCTCGTCAAGATTGCCGCATACAGTGCCATAGGAAGGGACATTCTCTGCCTCGGCAACATTCATCATGGGATAGGTCTCGGCGGCAAACACTGCACTTATCGTGAGGCTTGACGTGCTGAGAGAGCCGCCGGGCAAGTTGGCCATGACATAGTTGCTGTAGCCGTCAAAACGCATTGCCCTGCCATCCAGACCGTCGGCATCACAAGCAGGCAGCACAGAGCTGACCGCAAAAGACTGTCCTGACACAGATTCGGCTATCATGCCCTCGCTGACAGTCATGTCAAAATGCACTGCTGGCCGCTGGGCATTGCCGACAGCTCCAGTTGCAGACAGCAAAGAGATGATGAATAAACGCTTCAGAGTCATATTTTTGTATCTTTTTCTGTCATTTGCCATGCGATAAAAGGCGGCACGCACACGACATATCACACTCACGTGACAAGCCATGCCACTCTTGCAAAAAGACAACCGCATGCCTGTCTTGTGACCATACGGCCCGCTCTCGGCCCTATGCGGTCGTGAGTAGCGGCAAGAGGCACTTTAGGTATAGTAAAGTGCCTCTTTAGACAAGCTAAAGTGCCTCTTTGCCGACAAGGCAATGACGCGTTGTGAGAGATGCGTCGCCTGTCTAAAGTCGTGCAGGCGACGCGCACACACGGTCATTCCTCACTCCAAGTGTATGTGTGCCTTGATTTTTATTGCACAGCAATAGTACGTATTATTTCAAATAGCTTATACAGTTGCCTGTGAAAAGCTCCAACTGATCCTTATACTGGTTTTCACCGCCGATGTTCCACTCATAAGAGGCCAGTCCCACAGCAACGATCCTGCCAGGGAATGTTGTCGTCGGCGCAAAGTCAATGATGCCAGCGCAGCAATAGTCAACCACGTGGTTCCAAGTGCCAATCACCGAAGAGTTTGTCATCTCCTCCCATGCCTTTACGACATTGGGATTGGCTGCAAGATTGTAGGAATTGAGGTCCCACATGCAGTTGTGGTCGCCCTTGATGCCCGCTCCCTCAAAGCAGTAGATGCTGCGCTCGTAGAGACCTGCGGTGTAGTTCATGCCAGCATACACAGGATGCTGCGAATGGTCGTATATCTGACCCTCGGCATTGCCTATGACAGGCTGCGAGCCCCACACGTCAGGATTTTGTCCGCCCTCTCCACTGCCGAATATTCTCGGTGCGTAAGCGTCGGGTATGCGTCCCACGGCCACGGTGAGCTGTGTGGCGTGGTTGGTGAGCAACAGGCTTCCGCCGTCATTGGCAAAGGCCTTGAGCGCGTCTACAGTCTCCGTGTCGGCAAGTCCTCCCGGCAGCTTGTCCCAGCCGAGTTCGAGACCTATGCGGTCGCACATTACCCAGCACACAGCGTGGTCTTCAATGTCGAGCTGCTCTATAGTGGCAGGAGTGACGATAGTGCCGAGTCCTTTCTCCACATAATTTTGCTCAAACCATGCCACTGCGTCCTTCTCATCGTCAGACACGCTATAGTCGTTGGCCACAAGCATTGCCACGCCGTTGCCCTTTTTAGCCTCATAGGCGATATTGAAGCGCACAGTCTGTCCCTCCGACACCCTGCCGTCGGCATAGCGTGCCTTCACGGTGTAAGCCACATCCACATTGGTCGGTGCCTTGCGTATGAAATAGCTGCTCAGCACCTCGTCAATATTAGTCACGTCGACATTGTCCTTGACAATCTGTATGCCCGACTGTCCGCTCATTGCGGGATTGTCCCAAGTGAGAGTCACCTTGCGGCTTCCGTTCTGATAGTCAGCCTTAAGATTTCTTACCGGCTCTGAGTATTGCGCCGCATCAAACTCCACGTCTGAGCATGATACCAACAGTGCCGCCATGGCACAAAGGCCAATATATAATTTTCTTATCATAGTTTCTTGCTTTTTGTTTGTCTGTTTATCATTGTCAATACTGCTTGTAAAGTCCGTGCGAATTGTCAATCTCGGCAAGCGGCACAGGCAGATAGATCTCGTTGGCTGTCACCTGACGTCCGTTGTAATACTGGCGGAGCTTTGATTCCTCGGTCATGTACTTGTTCATTGTGCTTATGAGATAGTCATCGCCCCAGCGCACGAGGTCAAACCATCGGTTGCCCTCAAGCGCAAGCTCCAGACGGCGTTCCATGCGCAGTGCCAGACGCGCATAGTCCTTAGTCCACGCGAGATTGCCGTCATGATCGTCAGTATAAAGTCCCACGTAATAGTCGGCCTTTGACGGGTCGAGATCCTGCGGAGTGTAGTTGCCGTCAATACTGTTGGCCGCACGCTGGCGCACCATGTTTATCAGCTCGCGTGCCTCGACGAGATTTGCATCTGTGGCGGCATTTGAGCCCGACGCAGTCTCTATCAGGGCCTCTGCCTGTAGCAACAGGATGTCGGCATAGCGTATGAACATGAAATTAAGTGAGCTGCATCCCCACGGGAAGCCGGCAAGTGCAACGCCAGGAGCCTCCCAGGCTTTCTTGTTGCTATACTCGCCATACACGTCATAGGCACGACACCAGCCCTGTGTGTAGGTGTGTCCACGCCAAGGAAATCCTATGCGTCCCACGGTGAAGTCAAGACGCGGGTCAAGCGTGCCTTCATAGTCCTCAGTGACATTTACGTCATTAAAAGAGCCGTCGAGCAGTGGCAGTCCCGTGCGCTCGTCGGTGCGGAACGCATTGACAAGATTCTGTGAGCCATAGAAGAAGTCGTCACCCTGACCATAGAGATTGCCGTCACTGTATGTGCAGTTAAGGAGGTTTGACCAGTTGATGTGAGCATTGTCATTGGCCGTCGAGGTCTGCAATGCAAAGATTGACTCAGAGCCGTTGTTATAGGCTATCTTTGACATGTCGCCAAAATTATTGAACAGCGAATACTGCTTACTTGCTATTACGGCACCCGCATTGGTCTTCACGCCCTCCCAATCAGAGGTGAAAGCACACACCTTGGCGAGTATAGCCTGTGCGGTGGTCTTGGTGATGCGTCCCGTGCTGCTCTTCTGCCCTGGAAGCATCGTGATAGCCTCCTCCAGATCCTTCTTTATGAACGAGAATATCTCCTCGCGGGAATACTCGTCGTTGGTCTTGGTGCTGGGGTCTTCGCTCTCCGTGAAATAAGGTATGCGCTTGAACACACGCATGAGGTCAAAATAATACCATGCGCGCAAGGTCTTCAGCTCGCCGAGTATCTGGCTGGCATTGCTCACGCCACTTGCCTTCTGCACGGCATTCATCGCGCTATGCACGCGGGAGAGTGCGTAAAAGTTGTTCTGCCACTTGTTGAGACAGCTGACGTTGTCTGATGTTATCTCGCTCACCTCAAGCAGGTGTATATTCTCCTCCATGCTGGTGCCGCCGCCCCCTTTGTAGGCATCGTCGCTGCGCACGTCGAAAATCCAGTTGGTCGTTGGCCCTGCAAAAGCCTCGTTGTTGCCATAGAAATGTGCCTCAAGGCCTGCGTATGCCGATGCTACCAAACCATCTACAGACTTGTCGTCAAGCTGTTCTTCGGTGAACTGTCCCTGAGGAACATTGTCAAGCATGTCAGA
>CAMGFM010000038.1 GCA_946055365.1 uncultured Prevotella sp.
AGCTTTCCTTTGCTCATATTCTCTGAGGTTGTAAAATGGATGTTCTTTCTTGCGGTTCTCGCTACATTCAATGACGGCGTGCCATATCTTGCAACGACACGCCGTCATGGTATAATACTCTGCAAAGGTAGTGCAAACCGAGGGAAATACAAAATAAGCAAGCCTGTTTTTATCCCAAATCGGTCATTAGGATGTTATGATGATAATAACATCTGTTTTTGAACAGATGTTTTTCTGTCTTGAGGGCAACAATGGAGTTCCATTGTAACCGAAAAACGGGAAGACAGACGCGCCTTGGAAACAGCAAAACGGCACTTTAGCAACCGAAAAGTGGCTCTTTTACATAGCCAAAGTGGCTCTTTTGAGTCACAAAAGAGCCACTTTTGAGCCAGACGGTGTGTTGCTATGACAGGCGACTGCCATTGCATGACTCTGTCATGCGCCCCGTCACGAGCCATAGTGCCGCACGGCAAAAAAAAGTCTCTCCTTACCTGTCAGTGAGATGACGCGTATGGAGAGACTCGTGTGCCGCATCGTTGCGGACAATGTCACTGCGGAGTAAGCGCAGCGTGATGTTTATTTGCCTGCGAGCGGCGACGGCGTGGTGTAGACGCGCGCTCCAAGCTCCTTGTCGAGCATGAAGAGACCGTAGCCGTTGTCCTTGATGAGGCGCAGGTGGTCAATGATGGCCTGTGCGTTTTCCTCTTCCTCCACCTGCTCGTCAACAAACCACTTCAACATGCTCTGTGAGGCATAGTCGCGCTCGTCAAGAGCCACGGTATAGAGGTCGTTGATGAGAGCGGTGACCTTCTGCTCGTGTGCAAGTGTAGACTCAAACACGTCAAGAGCCGACTTCCACTCCACCGGAACTGCGTCTATGGCCTTGAGTTCTACCCTTCCGCCACGCTGCACGATGTAGTTATACATGATTTTGGCGTGATCCTGCTCTTCCTTAAACTGTATTTCAAACCAGTTGGCCATGCCTCCCCAGCCCTCCTTGTGGCAATAGGCTGCCATCGAAAGATAAAGATAGGCTGACCAGAGCTCTGCGTTGATCTGCGCATTTAATGCGTCTTCTACTCTTTTGTTCAACATAATAAAGACAGTTATTTTATTTTTTTATGTTATACCTCCGCCTATGCCCTCTCTCGAGGGGAGGACGGGCGGTGTGAATTTACGTTCTGCGGCGTGAGCAAGGCATGCCGCGGTGTCCATGTCACGTTCTGCGGCGTGAGCAAGGCGTGCCGCGGTGTCCACGTCACGTGTTGCGCCATGGAATGTGTTGCCGCGCGGTGTCAGATGACCACTGTCGTCCAGCCGTGCTTGTCTTCCTCGGTGCCATACTGTATGGCACGCAGATGGTTGTAGAGCCTTGTGGAGACGGGACCGGGCTTGCCGTCCTCGCTAAAGGTGTAGCGCACGCCCGTGTCGAGGTCGTCTATGTAGGAGATGGGGCTGATGACGGCAGCCGTACCGCATGCTCCTGCCTCCTCAAATGTGGCCAGCTCTTCCTCTGGTATGGGTCTGCGCTCCACTTTCATGCCAAAGTCCTCGGCAAGTTGCATCAAGCTCTTGTTGGTGATGGACGGTAGGATAGACGTAGACTTCGGCGTGACATAGGTATTGTCCTTTATGCCGAAGAAATTGGCGGCTCCGCACTCGTCCATGTACTTCTTTTCCTTTGCGTCGAGGTAGAACTCGCAGGCATAGCCTTTCTCGTGGGCTATGTGGTTGGCCCTGAGCGATGCCGCATAGTTGCCTCCCACCTTGTAAACGCCAGTGCCGAGCGGCGCGGAGCGGTCAAAGTCGCGTATGATGACGTAGGGGTTGGTGGAGAAGCCGCCCTTGAAATACGGGCCTACGGGCGTTACGAATATGAGGAACATGTATTCGTCGGCAGGACGCACCCCCACCTGTGCCGACGTGCCTATCAGCAGCGGGCGAATGTAGAGCGTGGCTCCGCTCTCATAGGTAGGTATGTAGTCCTGATTGAGCCTCACGACTTTTTTTACCATCTCCTCGAACAGCTCTGTAGACACTTCGGGCATCATAATGCCGCGACAGGTGCTCTGGAGGCGTTTTGCGTTTTCGTCCATGCGGAACACGCGCACCCTGCCGTCGGGACAACGGTAGGCCTTAAGGCCCTCAAAGGCTTCCTGACCGTAATGCAGGCAGGTGGCGGCCATGTGTATCTTGATGTATTCATCAGAACATACCTCTATTTCTCCCCATTTGCCGTTGCGGTAACAGCAACGCACGTTATAGTCTGTCGGCATGTAGCCGAAAGAGAGTTGTGACCATGCTATATCTTTCATGAGTTCAAAAGTGTTTTTTTATTGTTTTGGTTATGTTGACTTTCAATTCTTTTTTCATGCTGTGGCATGTACGGAGCCGTCTCCGCCCTGCCCTTTTTGCCTGTGCATAAGTTTGCAGGCGCAAAAGTGTAAGTTGCACGGGCAAAAGTACAAATAAAAAGCATCACATGCAACTATTTGCACTTAAAAAAGGTTGTCGCACTGGGTTTGTATGCCCTGCGTCACTTGTCGTCAAGTATTTTTTTTATCTCCTCGTCGGTCTTGGTGAGCTTTTCCTTGCACATTTTTATGAGACGCTGGGCGGTCTTGAGCTGCTCGCACAGCGAGTCGATGTCGAGCTCGCCCCTCTCCATTCTTTCGGCAATGTCCTCAAGCTGTTGCATTGCCTCCTCATATTTGAACTTGCTTGCCATTCTTGTATTGATGTTTTATGGTTATTTTAATGTATTGTGTGTATTGACATGACCTGCGTCATGCCTTTGCGGCAGTCACTTGCGGCATTAGATACCTGCAAGTGAGGCACTGGCTGCCGGCGTGAAGTGCCTTTGCAGGCGGCAAAATGCGTCATGACATCCAGCAAATGGCACTCTACGAAAGACAAGTGCCGCTTTGCACCAGCTAAAGTGCCGCTTTTGCTATGCTAAAGAGCCACTTTTATAATGCCAAGAAGCCTCATTCCTGACGCTACAAGCCGCGTCCTATTGCCTGCCTGTCTTTTTCACCGTAGATTTGAACTCTCCTTTCTCCACTCTTGTCACCACTTCCGCCCCCTCGGGCAGCTCATGGGGGTCTCTCACGGCCTTGCCCTTGTAGGTGGTGATGCTGTAGCCGCGTCTCAAGAGCCTCACGGGATTGTCTGCGTCCACGCTCCGCTCGAGCATCTGCAGTCGGTGACGCTGTGCGGTGATGGTCTGTGCCACGCCGCCGCTTATCTGCACGGCGAGCAGGTCAACGCGGCTGCGCGAGGCGTGCGTGTGGTGTCTCACCGCTGCATGTATGCGCGCCGCAAGGCCCTCCACCGCCGATGTCTGCCTTGCCTTGACGAGCGAGAAGAGCGTGGGCAGGCTTTTTGACAGTGCCTTTAGCCTCAGCTGCTCGCGCTCCATGCGGCTTGCAGTGGCGGCATATATGTCGCGGCGGCAGCTTTCGACAACCGAGTCGGTGGCGGCGAGGTTGTCCACGAGCAGCTGTGCGGCGGCCGTAGGTGTCTTTACCTTTCTGTGTGCCACAATGTCGAGCACGCTCTCGTCACGATCGTGTCCTATGCCCGTCACTATCGGCAGCGGAAAGTTGGCCACGTGTTCTGCCAGCAACAGCGTGTCAAAGCCCGAAAGGTCGCTTGTGGCTCCTCCTCCGCGTATTATCACCACCACGTCAAAGTCTTCCTGACGCTCATAGACGAGTTCGAGGGCGGCGATGACACTGCTCTCCACCTCCTCGCCCTGCATGACGGCAGGAAACAGCTCTATGCGGAAGGCATAGCCGCAGGCATTGTGCCGCAAGGAGCTGCAAAAGTCGCCGTAGCCCGCTGCCCCCGCGCTCGACACCACCGCCACTCTCTGCGCAAAGGGCGACATGACGAGCTGGCTTTGCAGCTCAAGCACTCCCTCCGCCCTCAGCTGCTCCACTATCTCGCGGCGGCGGCGCGCGAGGTCGCCCATTGTAAACTCGGGATTGACATCGGTCACTATCCACGAGAAGCCATAGGCGGCATGAAACTGCGCATGCACGAGCAGCATGACCTTCATTCCGGCACGCAGACACTGACCCGTGACTCTCTCAAAGCGCGGCCTCAGCACACGCCATTGCGTGGCCCAGCACCGCGCCTGGGCCTTTGCCACGGGCGTGTTGGACGTGGAGTCCTTCTGCACAAGCTCCATGTAGCAGTGGCCGCGCACCTCGCGCATCTCCGACAGCTCTGCCTCCACCCAATAGGCATCGGGCATACACGTGTCGATGAGTCCTGCCACCATACTGTTGAGCTCGAGCAGTGTCACGGCGCGCTCCCCTGCGGCGCGGCTCATGTCACAATAGTCGGTGTAGCTCATTTTATAAATCCTTGCTGCCTTAGGGTGTCGATGAATGTGGCAGACATGGCCTCATTGTCCTTGCGCGTGTAGCGGCAGTCGGTATAGACCTGCGCAAGTGTCTGCTTGTTATTTATCTCCACAAACCCCCTGTTCTCTGGCAGCGACTCTTTCTCGGCATAAAGGCTGTCTATGCGCTGCGGGGTGTAGTCGCAATAGGTCTCGTCATGCACTATGGCCTCTACGGGCAGGCGGTCTGACAGCGGCGGCTGCTCGTTGGGCCATCCGAGAGTGATGGTGGCCACGGGCATAACGAGGCGCGGCAGCCTCAGAGTGTCAATGATGTGCTGCGGCATGTAGACCGTGGTGCCGAGGAAACAGCATCCCAGGCCCTGCTCTTCGGCAAGGTTGCAGAATGTCTGGCAATATAGCAACGCGTCGGTGGCGGCATTCATAAACGACAGGATGTTGTCATAGCCCGGTGTGGCGGCACGCTGCTCCGCCCAGAGCGTGGTGCGGCGAAAATCAGCGCAGAAAGTCAGCACCACGGGTGCGCCCGTGACCATCGGCTGATTGAAATGTGCGGGCGCAAGACGCTTCTTCATCTCCTCCGAGCGTGTCACTATCACGCTGTAGAGTTGCAGGTTGCCCATGGTCTGCGTGCGCTCTGCCTTGGCGAGGAGCGTGTTGAGGAGCGTGTCGCTCACTTCGCATGCCGAGTATTTGCGTATGCTGCGGCGAGTGTCTATTGTATTCATGAGTGTAAACTTTTGTTTGGGATATGTTTTTAGGTGTGTTTGACTTGCTATATATATAATAAGGTGTATTCACGTCAGACTCTGCCCACCCCTATGCGCAATTCTGAACGGCGGCAAACGCGCTTCTGAACGGCGGCACACACGCTCTATGGCTGACACTACATGCGCCACAAATGGCGTTACATGCGCCACGGCTGGCGGCAGATGTGCCACGGTTGGCGGCAAATGCGCAGGGAACGCGCCGCAAATGCGCAGGGGCGGCACGGCACATGCGCTGACGATGACGGCAAAGTTAGTGTTTTTTCTCATAAACCCATCCTTGCCACGCAGTTTTTTGCAGGAATATATATGAAATGATTTCAATATTTAAAAATAATATTGTAGCTTTGCAGCCGCAAAAAACGCTTATTGACCACAGAATCTGTTTTTTTTGATAATGGAAAACTCAAAATCATACACCTACGACGAAGCCTACGAGGCCTCTTTGAATTATTTTTCAGGCGACGAGCTTGCAGCCCGCGTGTGGGTGAGCAAGTATGCCATGAAAGATAGCTATGGTAACATTTTCGAAAAGTCACCCTCAGACATGCACCACCGCATTGCACGCGAGATAGTGCGCATCGAAAACAAATACCAGAAGCCCATGACCGAGCAGGAAGTGTTTGAACTGCTTGACCATTTCCGCTATATCATACCGGCAGGCAGCCCCATGACAGGCATAGGCAACGACTATCAGGTGGCATCGCTCAGCAACTGCTTTGTCATAGGCATCGACGGCGACGGCGACTCCTATGGCGCCATCATGAGACTGGACGAAGAGCAGGTGCAACTAATGAAAAGACGCGGCGGCGTGGGGCATGATCTCTCCCAGATAAGGCCCAAAGGCACTCCCGTAAACAACTCCGCGCTCACCTCAACGGGCCTCGTGCCGTTCATGGAACGCTACAGCAACTCCACGAGAGAGGTGGCACAGGACGGACGAAGGGGCGCGCTCATGCTCTCGGTGAGCATAAAGCATCCCGACAGCGAGGCTTTCATTGACGCAAAGATGGAAGAGGGCAAGGTGACGGGCGCAAACGTGAGCGTCAAGCTCGACGACGAGTTCATGCGTGCCGCCGCCAACGACCTCAGCTACACGCAGCAGTTTCCCATAGACGCTCCTGACCCCATCATAAGAAAGGAAGTGTCTGCCAAAAGGCTGTGGGAGAAAATCATACACAACGCATGGAAGAGCGCGGAGCCTGGCGTTCTCTTCTGGGACACCATCACCAGGGAGAGCATACCTGACTGTTATGCCGACCTCGGCTTCAAGACGGTCAGCACAAACCCCTGCGGCGAGATACCGCTATGCCCCTATGACTCCTGCCGACTGCTCTCCATCAACCTCTACTCCTATGTCAGAAACCCGTTCAGCGCAGATGCCAGCTTTGACTTTGACCTTTTCAAAGACCATGTGGCAAAGGCACAGCGTCTGATGGACGACATAATCGACCTGGAGCTCGAGAAGATAGAGCTTATCATGGACAAGATAAGGAGAGACCCGCAGGACGAGGACATCAAACACGCAGAATACAGCCTGTGGGAGAAGATTATACACAAGAGCGCGATGGGCAGGCGCACTGGAGTGGGCATCACGGCGGAGGGAGACATGCTCGCGGCTCTCGGACTGCGCTACGGCACGCAGGAGGCGACCGACTTCAGCGTGAACGTTCACCGCACTCTCGCGCTCGCGGCCTACCGCTCGTCGGTGGAAATGGCCAAGGAGCGGGGCGCATTTCCCATGTTCGATGCCAAAAGAGAGGCACAAAACCCCTTCCTCCTGCGCATCAAGGAGGCCGACCCGCAGCTCTATGACGACATCATGGCCCACGGACGGCGCAACATAGCGTGCCTCACCATCGCGCCGACAGGCACCACTAGCCTCATGACACAGACTACAAGCGGCATAGAGCCAGTGTTCATGCCCGTCTACAAGCGCAGACGCAAGGTGAACCCGAACGATGCCGACGTGCATGTGGACTTCATCGACGAGACCGGCGACTCCTTTGAGGAGTATATAGTCTATCACAAGAAGTTCATGGAGTGGATGAGGATAAACGGCATCGACACCGACAAACGCTACACGCAGGAAGAGATAGACCAACTCGTGCAGCAGTCGCCCTACTACAAGGCCACCGCCAACGACGTGGACTGGCTCATGAAGGTGAGAATGCAGGGCGAGATACAGAAATGGGTCGATCACTCCATAAGCGTCACCGTAAACCTGCCCAACGACGTTGACGAGGAACTCGTCAACAGGCTCTATATGGAGGCATGGAAGTCTGGTTGCAAAGGCTGCACCATCTACCGCGACGGCAGCAGGGCGGGTGTCATGCTGTCAGTGTCAAAAAAAGACAAGAAAAAGAAGCCCGCACCCGTACAGAAGGAGAAGCACGTCATACAGATAGACGGACGCGTGGTCACCGAGACCAGGCCCAAAGAGCTGGAGTGCGACGTGGTGAGATTTCAGAACAACAAGGAGAAGTGGGTGGCGTTCATCGGGCTGCTCGACGGCTATCCCTACGAGATTTTCACCGGCCTGCAGGACGACGAGGAGGGCATAGCACTGCCCAAGACCGTGGTCAAGGGCAAGATAGTGAAGCAGACCCTGCCCGACGGCAAGCACAGATATGACTTCCAGTTCCAAAACAAACGCGGCTACAAGACCACCGTAGAGGGACTGTCAGAGAAGTTCAACCCCGAATACTGGAACTATGCCAAACTCATATCGGGCGTGCTGCGCTACCGCATGCCCATCAGCCACGTGATAAAGCTGGTCAGCTCGCTGCAACTCAAAGACCAGAGCATCAACACGTGGAAAAACGGCGTGGAAAGGGCTCTTAAGAAATATATCACCGACGGCACGGCTGCCGCAGGACAGGTGTGTCCCGTGTGCGGACAGGAGACTCTCGTCTATCAGGAGGGCTGCCTGATATGCACCAACTGCGGCACGTCACGCTGCGGATAGCCACTGTCTCCTTCACAAAGCGGCACTTTCGCCCATACAAAGCGGCACTTTGCAATCATAGAGCGGCACCTTTGCCACCGTAAAGCGGCACCTTCGCCCACAACAACCGACACTCGAGACAAACAGCTGGAGAATGTGACTATAAAAAGACACGCCCTCCAGCTGTTTTTTCTTAGCGCAAAGACCTGTTCACGCGCATAGCCACGGCACGCCACATGCGCCACGGCACGCCTGACATGCCACCGCACACCACACATGTGCCACCACACACTTTTACACACAGTCTCCCCACACCCCCACACGCAGCCCCGCCTGCCCCACAACCATGACAACAGAATCGCACATCTACATCAACGACATCCTGCTGCACGCCCGCCATGGCGTATTGCCGCAGGAGCGGCTCACAGGCAACGACTACCGGGTGAGCCTGCGCGCAGGTCTTGACATATCAAAAGCCATGCAGTCAGACTGCGTCGACGACACCGTCAACTATGCCGCGCTCTTTGCCATCATCAAGGAAGAGATGCTCACGCCCTCGGCTCTCATAGAGCATGTGGCGGGCAGGATAGCCCGCAGGATAATGCTCACCTTTGACAGCATCTCCACACTCAGCCTCTCCATAACCAAGCTCAACCCGCCCATGGGAGCCGACTGCGCGGGCGCAGGCGTGGAAATAAAATGCACAAGATGACCGCCACACACCACAGCCATGCCGCACAACTTGCTTAACAAAAGCAAAAACCCGACGGCATTGTGCAGTTTTATTGATTTATTTCGCTAACTTTGCATCCGGTAACTTCAACATGACACCTGTCATAACATGAGATGCCCATACCCACACCACATGACAAAGAAACTGATTGTCCTACTGATAGTGTTTTTCGCGGCGGCCTCCTGCGCCTGCTGCGCAGACAGGAAGTTTGTGATATGCATTGACGCTGGCCACGGCGGCAAGGATTCTGGAGCACCCGGCTCTTTCTCGTCGGAAAAGAAGATAAACCTCAACATCGCGCTCGCCTTCGGACGGTACATACAGCAAAATTGTCCCGACGTGAGGATTGTCTACACGCGCAAGACCGACGTGTTTGTGCCGCTCTATGAGCGCGCCGAGATCGCCAACCGCAACAAGGCCGACCTCTTCATATCCATTCACACCAACGCACTCAAGAACAACCGCAGCACAAGGGGCTTTGAGACCTACACTCTCGGCG
>CAMGFM010000039.1 GCA_946055365.1 uncultured Prevotella sp.
TAGAGCGCATGATTCATAATCATGAGGTCCCCAGTTCAATCCTGGGTCCCGCTACCTCAGAAAGAACGGAAAGTCTACTTTCCGTTCTTTTTTTTTGCGCCGCAAAGACGACACACGGCACATCGCAGAGCCTCACCATAGCCCCGCCCACCCTCACACACGCCAGCCACGACCATCGCGCCGTGACAACTGCCCATTCCCTCCGCACAAGCCACAGCCACGCACACGCCA
This sequence comes from uncultured Prevotella sp., assembly GCA_946055365.1. Classification (GTDB taxonomy): domain Bacteria; phylum Bacteroidota; class Bacteroidia; order Bacteroidales; family Bacteroidaceae; genus Prevotella. Next base: position 232 of record CAMGFM010000039.1, read on the forward strand.
AGCCACACGCGCTGCCACATCTGCCCACCGCGAGGACTGTCATGCAAGGGCGGCACCCCGCGCTAAGCAAAGAGCCACTTTGCTCACACGAAAGAGCCTCTTTGCGCCTCTCAAAGAGGCATTTTGCCCCATAAAAGAGCCACTTTTGAACATCCGCCAAAAGTCGCCTTCCTCCGTCAAGAGACCCACTTCTGACACCACAGACGGGCTTCATGAGCCGAGCAACCCACAAGCTAAGGCAATATAAATCAACAAAAATGTGGGAGAAACCTTTTTTTTCACCTTTTAATATGTAATGTCACCGCTTTTTGCTACCTTTGCACTGTTTCTTCACACGCCTGCCTCCGCCCCTGCGACGGCACTCGACACGCCCCGAGACCGTGCCAGACGACAAGCTGGCAGGCAGGCACGTGCGTCAGAGCAAAAAAAACAAACAACAGTAAAAGCATACAAGAAAGAAAAATGGCCAGAACAAAGAAAATCAAGACCGCGCTTATCTCCGTTTTCCATAAGGACGGACTGGACGAACTCCTTAAAAAACTCAACGACGAAGGCGTAAAGTTTCTCTCAACGGGAGGCACGCAGGACTTCATCAAGTCTCTCGGCTACGAATGTCAGTCCGTTGAAAGCGTCACTACATACCCGTCCATCCTCGGCGGACGCGTCAAGACCCTCCACCCGCTCGTTTTCGGCGGCATACTCGCACGTCGTGACAACGAGGGCGACAAGGAGCAGATGGCACAGTATGGCATACCCGAGATAGACCTCGTGATAGTGGACCTCTACCCCTTTGAGCAGACCGTGGCAAGCGGCGCGTCAGACGCCGACATCATCGAGAAGATCGACATAGGCGGCATCTCGCTCATACGTGCAGGCGCAAAGAACTTCAACGACGTTGTCATCGTGCCGAGCAAGGCAGAATATGGCGTGCTGCTTGACATTCTCAACAAGAAAGGCGCAGAGACCGACATCGAGGACAGAAAGATGTTTGCACAGCGTGCCTTTGGCGTGAGCAGCCACTACGACACTGCCATCCACTCTTGGTTTAGCAAGTAAGGCCGCGGGCCGCCCGGCAGGCACGCGCCTGCCCATGGCTCACGCAAGACCACACGGTGCGGCAAGGGCGCAGCCCCTATCTCACCTTTACATTACACCCGACGTGGCAACACGTCTTGACAAACACTACACATAACAACAGGATAATCTATGGGATTTTTTTCTTTTGTACAGTCAATAGCCATGGATCTTGGCACAGCCAACACCATCATCATCTCCGACGACAAGATTGTCGTTGACGAGCCGTCAGTGGTGGCCCTCGACCGCCGCACCGACAAGATGATTGCCGTAGGCTCCAAGGCAAAGATGATGTATGAGAAAACTCACGACAACATACGCACCATCAGACCGCTGCGCGACGGTGTGATTGCCGACTTCACTGCCTGTGAGCAGATGATGCGCGGACTCATCAAGATGGTACACACGGGCAACCGTCTCTTCTCGCCCACCCTCAAGATGGTCATTGGCGTGCCTTCTGGCTCTACCGAGGTGGAGCTGCGTGCCGTGCGCGACAGCGCGGAACACGCCAACGGACGCGAGGTCTACCTTATCTTCGAGCCTATGGCGGCTGCCATCGGCATAGGCATTGACGTGGAGGCCCCAGAGGGCAACATGATTGTCGACATAGGCGGCGGCTCCACAGAAATAGCCGTCATATCGCTCGGCGGCATCGTCTCCAACAACTCCATACGCACCGCAGGCGATGACCTGACAGCCGACATACAGGAGTATATGAGCCGCCAGCACAACGTGAAAGTGTCAGAGCGCATGGCAGAGCGCATCAAGATACACGTGGGCTCGGCACTTACCGAGCTGGGCGACGACGCTCCCGAGGACTTTATCGTGCATGGCCCCAACCGCATCACTGCCCTGCCCATGGAAGTGCCGGTGTGCTATCAGGAGATTGCACACTGCATCGACAAGACCGTGGCAAAGATTGAGAACGCCGTGCTTTCCGCCCTCGAGAACACACCCCCTGAGCTGTATGCCGACATCGTGAAGAACGGCATCTACCTCAGCGGCGGCGGCGCACTGCTCAGAGGCCTTGACAAGCGTCTCACCGACAAGATCAACATCCAGTTCCACATCGCCGAAGACCCGCTGCACAGCGTGGCAAAGGGTGCAGGTGTGGCACTCAAAAACATCGACCGCTTCTCGTTCCTGATGAGATAGCGGCTCTCACAGCGTTCATAACATAATGACACGACCCATTGCATGAAACCAAAGAGGCATCGCCTCGCTGCTTTCTGACAGAGGGTTGTGTCTTTTGGCTTTTCTAAAGTATCATGCACAACCTGCTTGTCTTCCTTTCACGCCACAACCACTGGCTCATATTCCTGCTGCTTGAGACCCTAAGCGGCATAATGCTCTTCAGATACAACAGCTATCAGGGCAGCGTGTGGTTCTCGTCTGCCAACAAGGTGGCGGGCGTCATCTACAAATACACGTCCAGCGTGCAACAGTATTTCTCTCTCGCCGAGCTAAACAGCCAGCTCACCTCACGCAACGTGGCACTTGAGCATCAGGTGGAGCGTCTGTCCGAGGAGCTTACCAAGGCCACACGCGACACCACGATGGCAGAAAGAATACAGCTTGACGTGATGAAAGACACGCAGACCATACCTGCCAAGGTGATAAGCGCGTCGTTTGACAAGCTCAACAACTTCATCACCATCGACAAAGGCAGTGCCGACGGCATACAAAAGGACATGGGAGTGGTGTGCGGCACCGGCGTGGTGGGCATCGTCTACCTCACCTCCGAACACTATTCGGTCATCATACCTGTGCTGAGCGGCAAGTCGGCCATCAGCTGCACCATAAGGGGCAAGGGACACTTCGGCTACCTGCACTGGAACGGCGGCTCGCCGCAGCACGCATACGTCGATGACATTCCGCGACACGCCCATTTCAAGAAAGGCGACTATGTCGTGACATCGGGCTACTCGGACGTGTTTCCGCCAGGCATACTCGTGGGGCGCATAGACAAGGTCTACAACTCCGACAACGGCATGTCCTACAGGCTCAAGGTGTCTCTCTCCACCGACTTCTCGCGTCTCAGAGACGTTTGTGTCATTAACGACCCCAACCTGAGCATCAGCAAGCAACTGATAAATGCCGCCAAAGACTCGCTCAAGATACACGACTGAGCAGCCACACACGTGCATCACCGCCCCACGCACAGCCTCCCGCACAGCAAAAGCACGGTGTCACGCCACGCGTCACGCACGTCTCATGCCTCACGGGCAGGCCCTACAACGGGGCAACGGCAGCGGTGGCGCACCACACATTATTATATATACACACATACAGAGCTATGAACTTCACCATCATAAGAAACGCCATGATGTTTGTGGCACTGCTGCTCACGCAGGCAGCGGTGCTAAACCACATACACATCTTTGACTACATCACACCCATGCTTTATGCCTATTTCATCATACGCATGAGGCGCGATGTGCCGAAATGGGCCATTCTTATATGGTGCTTTGCGCTCGGGCTATGCGCCGACATACTTACCAATACCCCTGGCGTGGGCGCGGCATCCATGACACTGGCAGGCCTTGTGCAGCCCTATCTGCTCAAGCTGTTCGTGACGCAGGAGAGCGCGGAAGACTTGAGGCCATCGTTTGTCACGCTCGGCACGGCCAAGTATGTGAGCTATGCCTCCACACTGACGCTTGTCTACTGCCTCACGTTCTTCACACTGGAGGCGTTCAACTTTTTCGCCTGGCAGCAATGGCTCATCGCCACATTCGGCAGCACACTGCTCTCCACGGCACTTATACTGGCGGTGGAAAACGTGAGGACTCTGGGCAAGTCATGACGCATGTAACGCCATGCACGGCAGACACCACGAGAGCGACTCATCGCAAGACGTGAGACCTCATCGCAAGACGTGAGACCGACGATTGCTGAAGCATATACAAAAGAGGCTCTTTGGCATGGCGAAAGTGGCACTCTGCTGTCACAAAGAGGCACTTTAACATGACAAAAGTGGCTCTTTGGCATGACGCAAGCGGCACTCTGCTTTTAGAAAAGCCACTTTGCCTCTGTCACGACCGCATTGCACACTGCCCATAAGGTGAAAAAGCAGACCAAAAGCCCTGACTTATGCAGGCACAATCTGTTATACTGACGCAGGATATAGGGTTGTGCCACTCACTTGGCACGACGGCAATAATTGCAAATTGCAAATTGTATATTATAAACAGTAAACCATGAGCGACTACAATCTCGAAAAACGACGCTACATACTCAGCGGCGTGGCTGTGGCAGTCGTCACCATATATATCATAAGGCTGTTCACGCTGCAGCTGATGAGCGACGACTACAAGAAAAACGCCGACAGCAACGCCTTTCTCAAGAAGATAGAATATCCGTCGCGCGGCGCCATCTACGACCGCAACGGCTCGCTACTCGTCTACAACCAGCCTGCCTATGACATAATGGTGGTAATGAACGAGGAAAAGGGGCGCATCGACACCGCAGACTTCTGCAACACGCTCGGGATAACAAAGGAGTTTTTTGAAAAAAGGATGGACGACATCAAGGATCGCTCCAAAAACCCCGGCTATTCAAGGTTTACGCAACAGCTTTTCATGAGCCAGCTGAGCAACGAGGAGTTCAGCGCGTTTCAGGAGAAGCTCTACAGGTTTCCGGGATTCTACATCCAACGCCGCAGCATAAGGCAATACAAGGCCGAAGTGGCGGCACAGGTCATAGGAGACGTGGCTGAGGTGTCGCCTGCCGACCTCGAGAACGACGGCTATTACATACCAGGCGACTATATAGGCAAGCTCGGCATAGAAAAATACTATGAAAAGGAGCTGAGAGGCGAAAAAGGTGTGCAGATACTCCTGCGCGACGCACGCGGACGCATACAGGGCAAATACATGAACGGCGCATACGACCGCAAGCCTGTGGCTGGCAAGGATGTCACGCTCTCCATCGACCTCAAGCTACAGCAGCTTGGCGAGCGTCTGATGGAAGGCAAGATAGGCTCAATAGTGGCTCTCGACCCTGCCACGGGCGAGGTGCTGTGCATGGTGAGCGCACCGAGCTACAACCCGCGCATCATGGCGGGCAGGGCGCGCGCCAAAAATCACCGTCTGCTGACGCAAGACCTGTGGAAACCTCTGCTCAACCGCTCCATAATGGGCATGTATCCGCCCGGCTCCACGTTCAAGACATCGCAGGCTCTCACCTTTCTCACCGAGGGCATAGTCACTCCCACAACGGCTTATCCATGTAGCCGAGGCTTCTACTGCCGCGGCCTGCACGTGGGATGCCACTCCCACGGCGCGCCGATAGCCGTGGTGGATGCCATCTCCACATCCTGCAACGCCTACTTCTGCTGGGGACTCTACTACATGATGGGCAACCGCAGCAAATACAAGTCGGCGTTTGAGGCAATGAACCTCTGGCGCGACTATATGGTCTCCATGGGCTTTGGCTATCCGCTCGGCATAGATCTGCCGGGCGAAAAACGTGGCATGATACCCAACGCCGAGTTTTATGACCGCAACTACAAGGGCTCATGGAACGGACTCACCATCGTGTCAATATCCATCGGACAGGGAGAGGTGACGCTCACGCCCTTGCAGATAGCCAATCTCGGGGCCACCATCGCCAACCGAGGACATTACTACACGCCGCACGTGGTGCGCAAGGTGCAGGACACTCCGCTCGACGATGCTTTCAGGGAGAAGCATTACACCAAGGCCTCGCGCCAATCCTATGACTATGTGGTGGCAGGCATGCGCTCCTCTGCACTCAAAGGCACGTGCAGACTGCTCTCAAAACTGCCTTTCGAGGCGTGCGGCAAGACCGGCACGGCACAAAACCGCGGCAGAGACCACTCGGTGTTCATGGGCTTCGCGCCAATGGACAATCCCAAGATTGCCATTGCCGTATATGTGGAAAACGGAGGATGGGGCGCAGACTACGGAGTGCCTATCGGCAGCCTCATGATGGAACAATACATCACTGGCACGCTATCACCAGAGTCGCAGACACGCGCCGAGGCCATGCAACAACGGCACATTGGCTACGGTCCGCGCTACGTGACAAAATAAGCGGCGGCGCATAGACCATGGCTTGAGCCGTGCATCAAGATAAAACTGCGGCACAAAGGGACTGCATGACCGCATCTTGTGCCGACGAAAAAAGAAAACGGCGCATGTACATGCGCCGCATTACGTGTCAAAAAAAAAACAAGTACATATCTTTCCCACACAACCAAAGCATGATGTTACACACTAACGGCACACCCAAGAGCATCTGGTCGCAGGTGGACTGGCTGACAATAGCACTCTACATAGCACTCATGTCATTCGGATGGCTGAGCATCTGCGGCGCCAGCTACACCTATGGCGACAACAACATCCTTGATCTCTCCACGCGGTCGGGCATGCAGATAGTATGGATAGGCACAAGCATCTGCCTCGGGTTTGTGATACTCATGACAGACATGCGCTTCTTTGACACATTCTCCTACATCATATACGGCATACTGCTGTTGCTGCTCTTCGCGACCATCTTCAACCCCCATTCCATCAAGGGTTCTCACTCGTGGCTTGTCATTGGGCCGCTGCGTCTACAGCCTGCGGAGTTCGGCAAGTTTGCCACGGCACTCGCCCTTGCTAAGCTGATGAGTGCCTATGGCTACAACATACACCGCTGGAAGCACTTTGCGGCGGCCATAGCCATAGCCCTGACACCCATGCTGTGCATAGTGTGCCAGCGCGAGACGGGCTCGGCACTTGTCTACCTCGCCTTTTTCCTCATGTTCTACCGTGAGGGCATGCCCGGCAGCATACTCTTCACTGGCGTGGCGATGGTTCTCTACTTTGTCGTGGGCATCAAGTATGAGGCGGTGCCACTGCTCGACACGCCCACGTCGCTCGGCAAGTTTGTAGTGCTGCTGCTCGTGCAGACATTCACCGCCATAATGGTCAACGTCTACACCCGCGAGCGCAAAAGCATGAACGCCATACTCGGCTACAGCTATGGCATCACGCTCATAGCCCTGCTTTTCTCCAAGTTTGTCATACCCTTTGACATCACATGGGTGCAGATAGCACTCTGCGCCCTGCTCATAGTGTCGCTGCTGACGCAATGGCTGCGCACAAGGCTGCCCCGCTACTTTCTCCTTGCGTCGTTTGTGATAGGCTCGGTCACCTTTTTCTATTCTGCTGACTATGTTCTCAACGACGTAATGGAACAACACCAGCGTGTGCGCATCAATGTGCTTTTGGGGCTTGAGGAAGACCTTGCTGGTGCTGGCTACAACGTACACCAGAGCGAGATTGCCATAGGCTCGGGCGGACTCAAGGGCAAGGGTTTTCTCAACGGCACGCAAACAAAGCTCAAGTTTGTGCCTGAGCAGGACACCGATTTCATCTTCTGCACCGTGGGCGAGGAAGAGGGTTTTCTCGGCTCGGCAGGAGTGTTGCTGCTGTTTCTCGCGCTCATACTGCGCCTCATGCGCATGGCAGAGCGGCAGTCCATGGCCTTTGGGCGCATCTACGGCTACTGTGTGGCCTCTGTGTTTCTCTTCCACGTGTTCATAAACATCGGAATGGTGTTAGGCCTTACGCCCGTCATCGGCATACCCCTGCCCTTTTTCAGCTATGGAGGCTCCTCGTTGTGGGGCTTCACCATTCTCCTGTTTATCTTTCTGCGCATAGACGCGGGCCGCAATGTCAGGAATGTAGGCTGATATACTGTGACGGAGTGACTCCCTTGACCTTGCGGAAGTAACGGTTGAACGAGCTGATGGAATTAAAGCCGCTGCGCGTGGCCACTTCTGCCACCGTGACACGCTCCCCGTGACTCAGCGAGTCAATTATGCGGCACGCCTCTTCTATTCTGTAGCCGTTCACATAGTCACAGAATGTCATGCCCTTTTGGTTGATGAAGTTGGAGACGTAGGTTCGGTTCTTGCCTGCGGCTATGGACAGGTCTCCCAGCGTCAGCCTCGGTATGAGATACATCCTGTCCTGCTCCATACACTTGTTCATCATGCTTTCCAATGATTTGTCAGGATCTACAGTCTCCACGCTTGCCTCTTCCGTATCGTCATCCTGTTGCAGCACCACCACATGATGTCTGTAGCTTATGATACACAAGGATGTCCATACGGGTATGCTGCCCAGGTCAAACACTATCTCGCCAAGCCAAGTGGTGTCCATGAAGCACAGTATATACAGAAAGAAACTGATGAAATAGGCCAAGGCACATGTCACTACCCACTTCACGCCTATGCCTTTTGAGTAGGAATAGTTGTCGGCAAGGGACTTGCTGTAACGTGACACATTGACGGCCACAAGCACAAGCGACACTACAACAAAAAGAGCTGAGAAAACGCATGACGCAACCACAACCGCCTCGCACGGAAACAGCATGTAGGCAGGGAAAAACATCAGAAACGGAAACAGCGACAGCAGAAACCGCCTGAGCGTGACCGCACCCGGGCGTGACGTCTCATAGAAATAGGCACACACAAACGGCGTGCATAAGGAGTCAAATATGGCAACGATGTCCTGCAAATGCACGTTGTTCTTCCATGGATTGACCACGAACACTATGTCTTTCAGAAAATTGACGGCAATGAAACTGACCGCCACAAACAGCCAGTACCTCATCCTGTCACGGTGACGGTATTTGGCTGTCACCATTGCCAGGGCAATAAAATACATAGTGGTAAAGCCGCGTATATAGTGGGCGGCTATCTCTGTAGAAATTATGTCTTCCATCTCGTTGTCTTTTCGTTTTGTATGCGTCATGCCACTGGTCTTTTGGCACAACTATGGCTGCAAAGATACGCTTTTTATTTTACCGACACAACTCATGATGACACATAAAACCGTTTTTTCTTTATTGCTGTCCACTAAAGATAAAGTATAGAGTGTCTGAATAGTTTATTATCAGTTTTTGTATGGGATATACTTTCTCCATCTAACGAGTGACGTCTAATATATCGGTTTCACCACCTCCACCCTCATTCCAAGGGCATTGATGATGCGATA
>CAMGFM010000040.1 GCA_946055365.1 uncultured Prevotella sp.
AGTAAAGTGTCCCGATGCCCAAATAGCGCATGTCAGCGCAAGCGTGCGGCACAGGCGACAGTGCAGAAATCAAAACAAAGATAAATACACTCATCATGTACAAGAGGACAGACACAAGCTCCAAAAGGACATCCACATGGAGGAAAGTGACAGCCAGGCTCACGCTGGTGGTAGTGACCGTGGCCATAATAGTATGGACGCTGCCGAGAGAGCAAGGGCAGAAGTTCAAGTATGACATAGGCAAGCCATGGATGTATGGGTCGTTCATAGCCAAGTTTGACTTCCCCATCTACAAGACCGACGAGACCATCAAGGCGCAGGAAGACTCTCTGCTAAAGACGTTTCAACCCTACTACAACTATGACCGCAGCATAGGCAAGACGGCGGTGGGGAGGTTTGTCAATGACTACCGCGACGGCATACCGGGGCTGCCCCACGCCTATGTGAAGCTCATAGCCGACCGCCTGAGAGCCATCTATGACAGAGGCATCATGGACACGCCCGAATATAACCAGATCTACCGCGACTCCACGACGCAGGTGAGGGTGGTAGACGGCAACAAGGCACAGAGCATAGTGCTGTCGGGTGTCTACTCCACGCTCTCCGCCTACGAGCAGCTGTTTGCCGACGAGATAATATCGTCGCAACGCTCACTGTTGCAGAGGTGCAATCTCAACAACTACATCGAGCCTAACCTCATCTACGACAAGTCGCGCTCTGACATAGAGCGCAACGACCTGCTCTCATCTATCCCCCCCGCCAGCGGAATGGTGATGAGCGGACAGAAAGTGATAGACCGCGGCGACATCGTAGACGAGTATGCCTATCGCGTGCTTGACTCCTTTGACCGCGAAATGAGACGACGCAACGCCACAAGCAGCGAGCTGACCGACACCATCGTGGGCCAGAGCATCTTCGTGACGCTCATGGTGGGCCTGTTCACCATGTTTCTCGGCCTCTTCAGGCAGGACTATTTCAGAAAACCGCGCTCCATAGCCATGCTCTACGCGCTGATAACGATATTCCCGGTGCTGGTGTCGCTGATGATGCGCCACAATCTGCTGAGCGTCTACATCGTGCCGTTTGCCATGGTGCCTATATTCGTGAGGGTGTTCATGGACTCTCGCACCGCCTTTATATGCCATGTCACCATGGTGCTTATATGCACGGCGGCCGTGAGATACCAGTATGAGTTTATCATCATACAGATAGTGGCAGGCCTCTTCGCCATATTCTCACTGCGCGAGCTCACGCGGCGTGCACAGGTGTTCAAGACAGCCATCACCGTGGGCGTGAGCAGCTCCATAGTGTATATGACCATGCAGATGATGCAGGACAATGACTTCACGATGATGGACACCGACATGTACACACACTTCGTTGTCAACTCCATACTCCTGCTCCTGACCTATCCTCTCATGTATATCATAGAGAAAACCTTTGGCTTTGTGTCGAGCGTCACGCTCTTTGAACTGTCAAACACCAACCGCGGACTGCTCAGAGACCTCTCAGAGAAGACCCCAGGCACATTCCAGCACTCCATAACGGTGGGCAACCTCGCCGCCGAGATAGCCAACAAGATCGGGGCAAACTCACTGCTCGTGAGGACAGGCGCACTCTACCACGACATAGGCAAGATGGTGAAGCCTGCCTACTTCACCGAAAACCAGGCAGGAGTGAACCTCCACAACGCCCTGAGCTATAAGGAGAGCGCAAACATCATCGTGTCGCACGTGACGGAGGGCATGAAGATGGCGGAAAAGGAAAACCTGCCTGCCATCATACGCGACTTCATAGTGACCCACCACGGCAGGGGACTGACAAAGTATTTCTACATAAAATACAAGAACGAGCATCCCGACGAGGAAGTTGACCCCACACCGTTCCAATATCCCGGTCCCGACCCCATGACACGCGAACAGGCCATACTGATGATAGCCGACGGCGTGGAGGCAGCGTCACGCTCCCTGCCCGAATATACGGAGGAAAACATCTCAATGCTGGTGAACAGAATCATAGACAGCATCGTGAGCGAGGGCCATTTCAAGGATTGCCCCATCACATTCAAGGACATAGCCGACGCAAAGGTCGTGCTGATAGAGCGTCTGAAGTCTATCTACCACACACGCATAGCCTATCCCGAGGAGAAGAGTGCCAAGTGAGGGCATACACGCATAGACTATTCTGAGAAGAAGACCCCAAGTGAGGCCACACACGCATAACATATCACGAGGGTAAAAACCCGAGTAAGGTCACACACCAACCACAAAAAGGCGGAGGCAACAGCGTCTGTAAACGGCGCATGATGCCTCCGCCTTTTTGTGGGGTGTAGACAGGACATCGCACTGACACGCACCGCCTGCCGCAGATGACCTAATGCGCCTCGTGGGCAATCACAAGATCATGTGCAGAGTAAAAAAAGGAGCGCGCAAAGTGGCACTCCACAACAACAGAGTGGCACTTTCTCACTGCCAAAGTGCCACTTGACGATGATAGAGTGCCGCTTTGTGATTACATAATCAACGCTATTGACTTTGACTGATGTATGTTTGCTTTCTATATACGGCTTAGGGGGAGACTGCTAAAAATACAGTTGATATGTCGAAATTCAATGAAGCAACAAGGGTACAGATGCCAGCAATGGTACATTTTATCTTTCAATCCTCCTTCTTCTTATTCTGTGCAAATTTCTTTACTTCATTGATTTCATCAATAAGTTGTTCTGACGAAGGGAGATACAGTTTATACTCACTGGCATGGATGCTATGATTATCCTCTGGCAATGTCATACGAACAACTGTATCGTTTTTCTCGGTACACAGAAGTATTCCTATGGTAGGATTTTCGTCAGGGAGTTTCTCGTTACGGTCGTAGTAATTGACATACATTTGCAACTGCCCCAAATCTTGATGAGTCAATTTGCCTGTCTTTAGCTCTATAACGACATGGCAACGCAACAGACGGTTATAGAACACGAGGTCGGCAAAGAACTCGTCGTCTTCTATCAAAAGACGTTTCTGCCGCGCAACAAAGGAGAAGCCCTTACCCATTTCGAGAAGGAAATCTGTCAGGTGAGTAATGATTGCAGACTCAAGGTCTTTCTCGTAATAACTGCTTTCCCTGTGAAGCCCAAGAAATTCAAGTACCATAGGGTCTTTGATGATTTCAGCAGGACTCTCGGGGATGCGTTCCTTACGAGCTACAGCAAGCACACTCTCCTTGTCATTGCTCATCAGCAGACGCTCATAAAGCATCGAATTGATTTGTCTCTCAGTCTCGCGTGCTGTCCACGAATTATTGACAGATTCTAATTCGTAATACTCTCGTTTGTCGGAATCGGATATTTGAATCAGCCTTCTATACTGTGACCAGTTTAATTGCGAACGCAGCGTGTTCGCAATTGGATAAGTTCTATAAAACTGTCTTGCTTGCTCCAATTGTCGCACTCCAAAACCACTACCGTATTCGGGTTCAAGAAGTTTAGCCAGGCTTTTAGTAAGATAAGCACCATAGTCAGCACGATCCTTACCTTGTTGTTCTTCCTCGAATATGCGTTGTCCTAAGTGCCAATACATTTGCACACGACAGAAATCGACACTGCGCACGGCATTTTTGCGTGAAGTCTCGATGATTTTACAGACATCGCTATATAGCGTATCTATTTGCCGAACTTGTGATGACTGATTATCTTGTTTCATTTGCGCTCTACTTGAGCACAAAGGTACGAAAAAACGGCATATATAGGGCGATCCCGTCATCCAAGATACTCTTTGTGAGCTATTTTAACATTGTTTTGGTTTACAATGGCATATTGAAGTGTCCTTTCTATGCGCACATGCCCCAATAATCGCTGCACTTGTTCAATTGGCATCCCTTTGTGAAGACGTCTGGCTGGGCTTTTGGCTATATAGTCTTCATCTTCAAGCCAAGCAAAGAAGCTGGAGAATATGCGGCGCATGTTGTCGATAGTTACTTTGCAGCTTCCTTTGTCTGCTTGATAGGCAGACAAGTATTGCCGAAAATCTGCTGTTGAAACATGGCATACGGCAACAGCCACCATCAAAAGCATCCTTTCTATGGTATGCCGATAGTATGCCATGTTTTTTCAGAACAGCCCTCCATCTTCTAGGCATACATGAGATCAAAAAGCGGCACTATTGTTTCGTAAAGTGGCCCTTTAGCATCGTGAAGTGACACTTTAGCCACACGAAAGCGTCACTTTGTGACAAAAGGCAGGGCAGACACTCCACTCTGGCGTGCCATGAGCGCAGGCGCAGAGGCAAAGGCGGTGACACTGTTTTTTTATTTTTTCAGATGTAATATATTTTTTCGTTTTTGAGAAAAATGCTTACCTTTGCGTTATGAATAGAAGTCACTGCCTATACACGACATTAACCAAGACTGTTGTCTGGCTTGCACTCTGCATATCGGCGTCACTCTCCTGCGACAGGCGACACACGGGAGAGGGCGACACGTGCGGCAAGAGCAGGCTGGCAGTCCTTGACGACTCCATAGCCAACTTTGCAGCCTCGGCCATGGACTCCGTGGCAAAGGGCATGGCAGAGGCCAAGGACAGCGTGACCCATTATGAATACTATGCAAGGCAGGTGGTGTTCATGGCACAGAAGTCTACCTACAAGGAAGCGCAGGCCCACTTTGACAGAATAACGCAGTTTGTGGACCGAGAGAGAGCTGCCCGGCGCAAGAAAGACGACCCTGCCATGGAGCACAGGCTCAACGCGTTGCTCGCAAAGGTGCTGGTGTCAAAGGCTATATGCAACTTTCACTGCCACGGCGACCCTCAAGCCACCCTGCAACACTACATGCAGGCCTACTTACTTATGGAGCAGAACGGCGACATGCACAGCGTGCCAGACCTCTGCGCCAACATCGCCGACGTGTTCCTGCAAGACAACAACATCCCAGAATGTATCAACTGGTATAGAAAGGCCCTCTTCGTGGCAGACTCGCTGCACCACCCCAAGGAGAGAAGCGCGACAATATACCTCGGACTCGCGCAGGTGTATCTCTCACTGCACGACTACAAGACTGCATATGGCTACTATAACGAGCTTGAAGACAAGCTACACAACATGACACCTGCCATGCAGATCTACTTTCTCAACAACCTCGGCAACTACTATTACTTCACACGGCAGTATGACATGTCGCTCAAGACGTTCCTGAGGATGAAGAACTATATAGAGAGCAACAAAAATCCCGATGACATCGACGGCTATCTGTGCAAGACAAACCTCGCCGACGTGTATCTCAACCTCGACAGCATAGACAAGGCACAACAGTATGTGGACGAGGTGGAAAAATTTTTCACCAACGGAGCAGACAGCGTCTGCATCTACTACTGCCACGCCATACGCATAGGCATCGCCGCACGGGGAGGACAGACAAAGGACGTGAGACACAGCATCGCCGCCACCGACATGGCCGACAACCCGAACATACCGTATAACATTGTGTCTATAAGAAACAAGTATCTGCAAGAATACTACAACAGCACCGGCAACATAAGGCTCGCCTATGAGTGCATGAAAAGGCACAACGCCTACACAGACTCCATGGAACAGTACATATATGCCATGAGGGCGGAGGACATAATGACACGTTTCACCAACGACACGCTCAAGCTGCACCACCGGCTGCTCATGGAGCATAAGAACAACGACATCAAGCAGGCCAATCTCACCAAGACCATTGCCGTGACTGCCACCATAATGGCCATACTGGTCATCATGCTCATGATAATGTATGCAAGAAAGAAGCAGACTCAGGCTAGAATGGACATACTAAACCTCAAGATGGACAGCATAAGAAACCGCATATCGCCGCATTTCATGTGCAATGTCATCAACCATAGCATCAACAGAGCCGACACAAAGGCGGCTGAGCCGCTGCTCAAGATGGCAAAGCTGATAAGGAGCAACCTCGAAATGTCTAACATGCCATGCACCACGCTCAAGAAAGAGATTGACTTCGTGAGGCAATATGTCAAAATGCAGGACATAATGATGGACGGACAGCTCAACGTGGACATCAACATAGAGCAAGACATGGACACTGCAAAGGTGTATATGCCGCCCATGTTCATACAGATACTCGTGGAAAACGCCATCTGTCACGGGCTGAAAGGCCTGGAGGGCAACAAATGCCTGTGCATAAACATATCGCGCGACACCACACATGGCGACTATGCCACCACGACCGTGGAGGTGAGGGACAACGGGAGGGGTTTTGACATGAGACGCAACGCACGAATAGGCACAGGGCTGGGGGTCATATCGCAGACCATTGCCGTCACCAACGAGCGCAACAAGAGAAAAATGAGATTTGACATAAGAAACACCGCCGACAAAGACGGCAACTGCACGGGCTGCACTGCCACCATAACCATACCGGACGGCATGGTGTTCTGACAATTTTTATAGACAAACAGACTCACATCACCATAATATCATGGACATTATAATCATCGACGACGACAAGACCGACGCGGCGGCTCTCGCAAACAAGCTCGGCATATATGAAGGATGCAACGTGGCGGCAATGGCACACAACGGCAAGGACGGACTGAGGCTGCTGGCGGAGCTGGAACCCGACATGGCCTTCGTGGACATAGAGATGCCCGACATGTCGGGACTGGACTTTCTGGAGCAAATGGACTATATGAGCGGCGGCAAGTGCATGGCTGTCATGTATACGGCCCACCCGCAGTATATGCTCAACGCCTTTCGCAACAGGGCCTATGACTATCTGCTCAAGCCCATTGACGACAGCGAACTGGCAAAGATAATAAAAAGGGCCTGCATGGAACGCATGACAAGCAACAGACAGATGACCATGCACACGGGAGCATGCCGCCCCGACAACAACACGGAGACAGACGAGGGATGGAACGACGGCATCACACGGCGCAATGACGGCAAGTGCATAGTCTATACCAATGCCGTGGACTTCAAGCTGGTGGACATCAGGGACATCGGACTGTTCACCTACAACAACACGCTAAGGCTCTGGGAGATGACACTGACGGGCGAAAAGGAGGTGATAAGGCTCAAACGCAACATCAACAGCGGCATGATACTCGCACTCAACGACACGCTGGTGAGGGTGAGCCAAAAGCACATCATCAACATAGCCTATCTCATGGAGGTGGCAGACAACACCTGCCACTTCTATCCGCCGTTTGACTATCTGGAGGACGTAAAGGTGGGACGCTTCTTCAGAAAGAAACTCATAGACAAGTTCAGCACTCTCTGAACATAACGGCTCTCACAACCGCAAGAGCAGCCCAGGGAACGGCAAAGTGACTCTTTGAGGATGATAAAGTGACTCTTTTGCTATTGGAAAGAGGCACTTTTAGGGGCGCAAAGAGGCACTTTTGAGGGCGCAAAGTGCCTCTTTGGACATGGCAAAGTGACTCTTTGGGAAACAGCAAACTCCCTGCGCATGACAAGACGATGGCCTGCGACTGACAGAGCGTCGATTTTGAAAAGATGAAGACATG
Organism: uncultured Prevotella sp.; assembly: GCA_946055365.1. Classification (GTDB taxonomy): domain Bacteria; phylum Bacteroidota; class Bacteroidia; order Bacteroidales; family Bacteroidaceae; genus Prevotella. The sequence goes on from CAMGFM010000040.1 coordinate 7,523, forward strand.
CCCTATTGGCATGTGAACGAGGCTTGTAAAAGACAAAAAAAAATAAAGTCCCGACCCCTCATTACAAGGAGTCGGGACTTTATGTGGACCGTTCTTTAGAGCCTAATTGCACAAAGCCGTGTCTTTTCTGTGCGTCAGCCTCAAGCGCGCCTGCGCTCACGCCAGCTCTATGCCGCTGTCCGTGATTTTGATAATGCGCTTGCGGTAAAGGTCGCCAACGGCTTTCTTAAAGACCTTCTTGCTCACCTGAAAGCGCAGCTTGATGTCCTCAGCGTCGCTCTTGTCGCCAAGGTCACAGCGACCGCCATTCTCTCGCAGATATTTGAGCAACACTCCAGCGAAATCAAGCGTCTGGCGGCGGCCGTTGCGCTGAAGGCTCACGTCTATCTTGCCGTCCGGACGCACGCAAGAGATATATCCCTTCACACGGTTGCCCGTGCGCAGGGGCCTGAACACCTGATCGTCATACACGAGGCCGGGATATTTGTTGTCGATAATTACCTTAAATCCCATTTCTGTCTTCTGCCACACGAGCAAATCTACCTCCTGGCCCACACGATAGGCAGGCGGCTCCTCAGAGAAGTATCTCTCTACCTTGGCAGAGGCCATGACGCGATAGCTGTCCTCGTCAATATGCACATGCACTATATAGCTGTTGCCTATGCTCATGCGCATCTTCTGCTCACGGAACGGGCAGAAAAGGTCTTTCATAAGTCCCCATTTGAGAAACGCCCCATACTCGTTTACCCATGCCACCTCAAGACACGCGAAGTCGCCAACCTTGCATAGGGGATGCTCGGTAGTGGCCACAGGACGCTCGTCCTGATCGAGGTAAATGAACACGTCCAACTCGTCGCCCGGCTTTGCGCCCTCGGGCACATAGCGTTTTGGCAACAGTATCTCGCCCTCGTCGCCTCCGTCGAGATAAAGGCCAAAGTCGACCTCCTTGACTACCGCAAGCCTGTTGTAGTCGCCTAATTTTATGCTATTCATATTTGTTCTTTGTGATTTTTGTCTCAGTCATCCGCCACGACAGCACCGTCGCTGCCGCTGTCTGCACCGTCATTGTTGATGGGTGAAGTGACACCGTCGCTGTGCGAGACGACATTGTCGCCGCCCGTGTCTTCACCTGACATTTTCTCATTGCCACCTGCGCCTGCGTCGACACCTGCGTCGCCGCTGCCGCTGCCGCCCACCAGACAGCCGTCTCTCATCTCTATGGTGCGGTCGGTGATGGAGGCGAGATGCTCATCGTGTGTCACTATCACGAAGGTCTGCCCAAACTTGTCTCTAAGCTCAAAGAACAGGCGGTGAAGCTCTTCCTTGCTCTTGCTGTCAAGCGAGCCAGACGGCTCGTCGGCAAACACCACGGCAGGATTGTTGACCAAGGCTCTCGCCACAGCCACCCTCTGCTTCTCTCCGCCCGACAGTTCGGCAGGCTTGTGTGACTCTCTGTCCGAGAGTCCCATGAACTCAAGCAGCTCACGGGCGCGTGCCTTTGCCTCTGAAGTGTTTTTGCCGCCGATAAATGCAGGTATCATTATGTTTTCAAGAGCCGTAAACTCGGGCAGGAGCTGGTGAAACTGAAACACGAAGCCTATGTGGCTGTTGCGGAAATCGCTCAGA
>CAMGFM010000041.1 GCA_946055365.1 uncultured Prevotella sp.
AGCACCAATTATATTATATTTGCCAGTAAGGTGAAAACCTAAACTAAATCCACCAGCACCAGCAAATGTATCTAGGACATTATATTTTTTTATATCAGCCATTTATATTACCAATTAGTTTGCACTATTACTTTAGTATTAAAATACAAAGGTACTAATTTTCCACGAGCTAAGTCAATTTTTGTGACGCATACGCCCACTTGCCCCGTGTTTCTTTCTTTTGTATCGCATAAATTTCGTAAGTTTGCACCGTTTTTTTAAGGACAGTTGATATGACTTATACTATCGAAAAGGTAACTGCACTCATAGGAGCCAGACGCTACGGCTCGTCCAGAGCCGACATAGGATTTCTCCTTACCGACAGCCGCTCGCTGTGTTTTGCCGAGGAGACCCTGTTCTTTGCACTTAAGTCAGGACGCAACGACGGCCACAACTACATAGCCGACCTCTACCGCCGTGGCGTGCGCAATTTTGTGGTGGAAGACCTGCCGCTGACATGCGACAGCGACTATCCCGACGCCAATTTTCTCAAAGTCGGCAATACGCTCGTCGCATTGCAGCGTCTCGCAGAACGCCACAGAGACGAGTTTGACGTGCCTGTAGTGGGCATAACGGGCAGCAACGGCAAGACCATCGTCAAGGAATGGCTCTACCAACTGCTCTCCCCCGACATGTGTGTCACGCGCTCGCCGCGCAGCTACAACTCCCAGACGGGCGTGCCGCTCTCCGTGTGGCTGCTCAACGCGCAGAGTCAGGTGGGCATATTTGAGGCCGGCATATCCGAAAGGGGCGAGATGGCCACGCTGAGTGACATCATACAGCCCACCATCGCCGTACTGACGTTCATTGGCGATGCCCACCAGAAAAACTTTTCGTCGCTTGAGGAGAAGTGCAGGGAGAAGCTGCAACTCTTTCACAACGCCCGCACCATCGTCTACTGCAAGGATGACGGCATCGTAGACCGCCTTGTGAGTGAGTCGGGATGCAAGGGAGAGAATCTCGCGTGGTCTGCCATAGACACCTCTGCCGTCTTTTATGTCAAGGCGGTGCATAAGCAGGGGCTCACGTCCACCATACATTATATATATAAGGGCATGGAGGGCTGCTACACGCTGCCTTTCATCGACGAGGCCTCCATACGCAACTCTGCCACTACCGCTGTCGTGGCCCTGCACCTCGGACTTTCCATGGACAGCCTGCACTCGCGCATGGCCGCGCTTGAGCCTGTGGCGATGAGACTGGAGGTTAAGGAGGGACAGCACGGCTGTACGCTCATCAACGACTCCTATAATTCGGACATCAACTCGCTCGACATCGCGCTCGACTTCATGCACCGCCGTCCAGACCACAAGGGGCGCAGGCGCACACTTATACTTAGCGACATCTATCAGACGGGTGAGGCCCCAGAACGTCTCTATACCAAGGTGGGACACCTCGCCTCCAACCGTGGCGTGGTGAAGCTCATAGGCGTGGGGCCGCAGATCTCGCAATATGGCGACCTTATTGACGTGAGCGAAAAGCATTTCTTCCCCGACGTGAAGTCGTTTATTCACGACCCCGTGTTCTCCTCCCTGCGCGACGAGATAATACTTGTCAAGGGCGCGCGCCGCTTTGGCTTTGACAATATCACGGAGCTGCTCGTGCAGAAGGTGCATGAGACGACGCTCGAGGTCAACCTCGGCAACCTCGTGAAGAACCTCAACCACTACCGATCGATGATGCGCAAGGACACAAAGCTCGTGTGCATGATCAAAGCCGACGCTTATGGCGCAGGCGCGGTGGAAGTGGCAAAGACGCTGCAAGACCATAGGGTGGACTATCTCGCCGTGGCGGTGGCTGATGAGGGCGTGACGCTGCGCAAGAACGGCATCACCTCGGACATAATGGTCATGAACCCGGAGATGTCGTCGTTCAAGACACTCTTTGACTACCGCCTTGAGCCGGAGGTCTACAGCTTCCGCTTGCTTGAGGCACTCATACACGCCGCGCGAAAGGAGGGTATAGGCAACTTCCCCGTGCATATAAAGCTCGACACGGGCATGCACCGCCTCGGCTTTGACCCCTTGTGCGACATGGACAGGCTCATAGACATGCTGCAACACCAGTCGTCGATAGTGCCGCGCTCGGTGTTCTCTCATTTTGTGGGCAGCGACAGCGACTCATTCGACGAGTTCTCCGAGCGGCAGTTCCGCCTTTTCGACGAGGCGAGCCGCAAGCTGTGCGACTCATTCCCCCACAGGATATTACGCCACATCGACAATTCGGCAGGCATAGAGCATTTTCCGCAACGCCAGCTCGACGCTTGCCGCCTCGGACTGGGGCTTTATGGCTACAATCCGCGCGACAACTCCATGCTGCATAACGTCACCACGCTCAAGACTACCATCCTGCAAATGCACAGTGTCAAGGCTGGGGAGAGCGTGGGCTACAGCAGGCGCGGGGTGATGGACCATGACGGCGTGGTGGCAGCCATTCCGATAGGCTATGCCGACGGACTCAACCGCCATCTTGGCTGTCGGGGCTGCTATTGTCTCGTGGGAGGCAAGAGAGCCTACTATCTCGGCAATATATGTATGGACGTGGCGATGATAGACGTTACTGGCATAGACTGCAAGGAGGGCGATGCCGTGACCATCTTTGGCGAAGAGCTGCCTGCGACGGTGCTTGCCGATGCGCAGGACACGATAGTTTATGAGGTGCTGACGGGCGTGAGCAACCGTGTGAGGCGTGTCTACTATCAGGACTGAGCCTTGCGTGACAAACGTTTGCGCAGAAGAAAATGCCGTTGCGGCACTTTTTTTTGCTGAACTCGTGATATTTGTGAGTAACTTTGTAGTGAAGATAGGCGGCGGTTCGGCAATTAGAGCAAGCTCTATTGCGCTCGCCTTGCTCTGTCTTTGCAGCGTAAAAAGACAAAGGGATAACATGACCTTTCTCGTCAGGCAGGTGTGCATGGCAGGGGCTTGCCTTGTACAACGCCTCTGGCGGGGAAGAACGGTCAGAGTCCCGTCTTTGGATAGAAGATATAGGTTGTTTCAAATATCATTAGTGAAAAAAGGTTTCTCATAGAAGATTATTGGTTTAATGGAATTGGGGAGTGGGCTTTCGGGAGAAGACTCACTCTTTTTTTGTCTTGTCACTTTCGTGCTGTCCATAGTGTCCTTGCGTAGTGTCCTTGGCGCGTGCTCTGCGGTGAGGCGGCATTTTTACATTTGCAAGACGGCACTTGTCGTTGCGGCGATGCCCGTCACGTTTTTATAGACAGCCACTTTAGGGTGTGTCAAGTGGCACTTTAGACAATGAAAAGCGGCACTTTTGATAGCATAAAGTGGCACTTTTGATGGCATAAAGCGGCACTTTGACTTTTGTCGTCTGACTCTTTCTTTTTTTTGACGGTCACTGTCGGGTGTGTCAGTCGGCACATTATAGATGCAAGGCGGCTTTTTTGCATGGCTCAGGCGGCATCGGCAAGTGTCGCGGGATGGTCGTGGCAAGTGTCACAGCAGGGGGGAGAAGAGGCGAATGAGCGACTCTGCAAGACGGTGGCCCAGCGTGTGAGTCTCGTCTCTGCGCACAGAAAGGAAGTCGGTGGACTTGGCGGCATCGGCGAGGAATATCTCCCTTATCTTTACCGCCACCTCACTGTCATAGAAGAAGATATTGGCCTCGAAATTGTTTTCAAAGCTGCGCGCGTCTACGTTTGCGCTGCCGCATGTCGACACTATGTCGTCGGCCACGAGCAGCTTGCTGTGGTTGAAGCCCCCATCATAGAGCAGGGCCTTTGCCCCTGCCTCCACTATGTCGGCAAGATAGGACATGGAAGCCGTGTCCATGACATGACTGTCGCATTGTCTCGGCACCATGACACGCACGTCCACGCCAGCGAGAGCGGCTGTGCGTATGGCGAGTATGACGGGTTCGGTGGGCAGGAAGTAGGGAGTCTCGATGTAGACATATCTCTTTGCCTCGAGCAGTATGCGCACATAGGCGTTCATGATGTCGGGCCACGGTGCTGCGGGGCTGCCCGTCACCACCTGAGCTATGCAGTTGTTGCTGACAAGCGGGTCTATGGGCGGGTAATACTTGCGTCCGCTCACGAGAGTGCGGTCCACAAAAAACCAGTCTACGAGAAACGCCGCCTGCAAACCATACACCGCCGCGCCCCTTACCTGCATGTGAGTGTCGCGCCAGGGCTGTCCGTTCTCTCCCTTGACATATCTCAGTGCGATGTTCATGCCTCCTATGAAGCCCGTAGTGCCGTCAATGACACACAGTTTGCGATGGTTGCGATAGTTGACCTTGCTCGTGAACATCGGCAGCTTGGCAGGCATGAAGGCCCTGATGTCCACACCCTCTTCTCTCATGCGCTCAAAGAATTTGCGCGGCGTGCGCCAGCATCCCACATCATCATATATGACCCTCACCTCCACGCCCTCCCGGGCCTTGGCTATGAGCGCGTCGGCGATGAGACGGCCCAGTGGGTCGTCGTCAAGTATGTAGGTGATGATGTGTATGTGGTGTCTGGCGCGGGCTATGGCCTTGAGCAGTGCGGGGAAGAAACCATAGCCGTCGGTAAACACCTGCACCTCGTTGTCCTTGAACGGCATGGCCTCGCTCTGTGTGGCAAGCATCTGCACCAAGCGGCGCAATGGCTCAGGCACGTGCAGTCCGTGCTGCCGTGCAGAGCCAAGCAGCGAGCGGCGCGTAATCTGGTCGAGCGAGTGACGTGATATGTAGCGCATCTTGCGTGTGTTGCGGCCGAAGAAAAGGTAGAGTACAGTCCCTGCCAAAGGCACGAACACAAGCACCAGTATCCATGCCAGAGTCTTGGCAGGCTGCCGCTTGTCCATGAGTATGCGCATGATGACGGCGGCGGTGAGTGCCACGTAGGCGGTGAGTGCTATCCAGTGTATGTATATCATGAGCGTGTGCAGGCATAGGGCCGTGTTGTGAGGGTGTCGGTGATGATTGTCTTGTGGCGTGAGCGCGCCGTGGTGTCAGGCAATGACGTTGTTGCCTAGCAGTCGTGCCAGCTTGCCCCTCAGCTCATGCACCTGCTTGTATTCCTGCATGAGCGTCGTGAGCCTCTGCGGGTCGTTTGCGGCTGCGGCAATGTCGGCCTTGAGCCTGTTTATCTGCCTTGTGAGCCTGTCCATGCGCAGGTCGTTTAGCAGGTGGTCGGTGTCTTGCCTTATCTTGTCAGTGCGGTTTTGTTCCATAAGCAGCCTGTCCTCCTCGTTGCGCGGCTGTTCGGCCTCCTGTCTTGCCTTTTGTTCCATGATGATATTATAGGGGTCGAGGCTCAGTTGCGCCGCGGCCTTGCTCACCTCTATGTCCTGATGGTTGATGAGCAGCCTTGTGGCGTTGAAATCCTCGTCGCCGCTGTGTGCCACACACTCCTTGAGCATCGTGGCGTAGGTGTCGCAGTCGAGCCTTATGCCGTCCACGCCGAGGTTATAGTCAATATATTGCGCCACGTTGAGGTCAATGGTAGAGCCGTCCTCACACTCCACGTTGTTGAATATGACCGTTTCCCCGTGCCTCACTATCATTTGCGCGAGCATGGTCTCCACCTTTGATGTCTCGTTGTTGGCTTCGTGGCGTGCCGTCACCTCGTTTGTGGCGTTGTGAATGGCTGGTGTGTTGTCCTTGGGTGTCTCCGTGACCCTTGCCCCGTTGCCCTTGTCGGCGCGTATGAACGAGTTGAGCGTGCTGATGAGCGTGTTTTCGTTTATGCCAGTCCTTGCCGCGCAGTCGTGAATGTAGGTGTCTCTCAGTATAGGGTTGGTCACGTAGGCCACGCTGCGTATTATGGAGTTGACAGCCTCAGACCTTTTGAGCGGGTCGCGCTGTCCCTTGAGCAGCAGGTCGGTCTTGAACTCGATGAAGTCGGTCTGCCTTTCCTCCACATACTGCCTGAAGTCGGTTGCGGTGTGCTTTCGCGAGAACGAGTCGGGGTCTTCGCCGTCGGGCAACAGCAGCACCTTGAGGTTCATGCCCTCTGCCAGCAGCATGTCAGTGCCTCGCAGGGCGGCGTGAATGCCTGCGCTGTCGCCGTCATAGAGCAGCGTGATGTTTGAGGTGAAGCGGTGCAGCATACGTATCTGGTGCAATGAGAGAGCCGTGCCTGAGTTTGCCACCACGTTTTCTATGCCACACTGGTGCATAGAGATTACATCGGTGTAGCCTTCCACCATGTAGACGCGGTCTTCTCGCGCTATGGCTTTCTTGGCGTGGTAGATTCCGTAGAGTTCACGGTCCTTGTGATAAATCTCACTGTCAGGTGAGTTCACATACTTCTGGTTTACGCCCTTGGTGCGTGCATCCAGCAGTCTGCCGCCGAACCCCACGACCTTGCCGCTCACTCCTATCCACGGGAAGATGACCCTTCCTGCAAAGCGGTCGACGGGTGAGCCTTTGCTGTCGGCGAATGAGAGTCCTGTCTTGTAGAGAAAGTCCTCCTTATAGCCCCCTTTCACAGCCGCCTGCGACATGGCTTGCCTGTCGTTGAGGGCATATCCGAGCTTGAACTTGCGTATCGTGTCATTGCGGAAGCCGCGGCTGCGGAAGTATTGCATGCCTATCGCCACTCCGTCGGGCGTGTTTGAGAGCGTGTCCTGAAAGTATTGTGCTGCCCATTCGTTTATTGCCATCATGCTCTCTCGCTCTCCCTGCTCCCGTCTCTCGTCGTCGGAGAGCTGGCGCTCGTGTATCTCTATGTGATATTTGTTGGCGAGCCATCTCAGAGCCTCCACATAGGTCATCTGTTCGTGTTCCATGATAAACGACACGGGGTTTCCGCCCTTGCCGCATCCGAAGCAGTGGCACATGCCGCGCGCTGGCGAGACATAGAATGACGGTGTCTTCTCGTCGTGAAAGGGGCATAGGCCCTTGTAGTTGGCTCCGCTGCGGCGCAGTGTCACAAATTCTGACACCACGTCAACAATGTTGGCGGCTTCGTTGATGCGTTCTATCGTCTGTCTGTCAATCATAGTGTGTGGCTGTTTGCTTTTGATAAAGGCGTTGTCTTTAAGAAAAAGATGCGGTTGTGCCTTGCCCTTGCCGTCAGTATGCCCTTGGGCTGTCAGTCCTGCGGCATGGTGTCAAAGCCTATGGCCGAGAGAGCCTCCCTTATCTGCTCTGGCGTGACGCTGCCCTTTACGGTGGCGGTCTTGGTGTCGAGGCTTACGCTTGCTTCCTGCACGCCTTCCAGCTTTCTTATGGCATTTTCGGCGGCGAGGCGGCAGTGATTGCAGTTCATGCCAAGCACCGTGTAGTGTCTGGTGTCTGTCGTTGCGGCGTGGGTGTGGGCGTGGCGGTCGTGGCTGGTGTGGGTGTCGCAACCGCAGTCATGCCCGTGGCAGTGAGTTTTCTGCCCTCTCAGTCTCGGCAGTGCCAGTGCGTTGAACAGGAGCAGCGCAAGCACGCCGCTGCACAGCCATGCGAGCCATCCGTCGGGCTCATTGCAGCACATGGAGTCCTGTCTCAGGCGCGAGAGAAAGTCGATGGTGCCGCTATATTGCAGCATGTCCACCGCCACGCCTGCCGCCACGGCTCCCAAGGTGATGGATAGCAGGTAGACGAGCAGAGTCTTCAGTCCCATGACCTTTCTTACCACGAGTATGGAAGCCATATTGCATGCTGGCCCTGCCATCAGCATCACCAGTGCCGCGCCGGGCGTGAGTCCCTTGAGCATCAGTGCCACGGCAATGGGTATGCTGCCGGTGGCGCACAGATACATTGGCACCGACAGAGCCAGCACGAGCAGCATGGACATGGGCGTGTTGTCGCGGAAGATGTCAAAGAGACTGTCAGGCACGCACACGGTGATGACTGCCGCCGCCGCTATGCCTATGACGAGCCACTTGCCTATGTCGGCCATCATCTCCACGAAGGCATAGTGCAGGGCTTCGCCCATGCGCCGGGCGAATGTGGTGTTGTGGCAATGGCTGTTGCCACCGGTGACGGGTGTCTTTGCCGTGTCGTCTACAAGGGCGTTGGTCATGACACCCCCAAGTACGGCAGTCAGCAGTGCCGCTATGGGGCGCGTCAGCGCAAACGGCAGGCCCATGAGACTGTAGGTGGCGATAATGGAGTCGACACCTGTCTGTGGCGTGGCTATGAGAAACGCCGTCACGGCACCCTTTGACGCTCCCTCCTTGCGCAGTGACATGGCGGTGGGTATCACTCCGCATGAGCAGAGTGGCAGCGGTATGCCGAATAATACAGACTTTAGCACTGACGCAAACCCCGGTGTGGAGAGATGGCGTGTGTAGTAGGCTGGTGGAATGAACGTGTGCATGAGTCCCGAGATGAGGAATCCGAGGAGCAGATATGGCGACATCTCATTTATAAGGTGCATTATCTGAGTCATGGTGTAATCGGTTATAATGTTTTGACACGACAAAATTACGACTTTTATGCAAGACAGAGCCTATGGAGGCACGTGATTTTGGCTTGCTATAATGAAAAGATTGTTAAGGCACAGCCCGCGGCGGTGTGTGAAGCGGCACTTTACTGTCGCTAAAGTGGCTCTTCTCCGTCGCTAAAGTGGCACTTGGCATTTCTAAAGTGCCACTTGTCATTGCCAATGCGGCACTTCGCTGTGTTAAAGATGAGCATTTCTGTGGCGCAGGCGGCACTTCGCTTGGTGAAAAGCGTCACTTTTGTCCTTGTCTTGACCGTCGTCAGCAAAAGCCAAGGCTCAGTAGTGCAAAAAACAGAGGACTCGCCTATGCTGGCATGTCCTCTGTTTACCGTGCCTTGTGCGTCGTTGCCGCCGCGTGTCAGCCGCCGTTGCGTCTCGCATGTGGCGAGTGTGCAGGCGTGGCTGTGCGCTTAGTGTATTTGCAGCACCTCCTTGATGTCCTCGATAGTGCGCAGCTTGTCCATGATGACTTTCACTTCAGAGCGGTTGTGCACGCGTATCTCTATCTGTCCGTCAAAGATGCCCTCGTCACTTGATATTATGACCTTGTGGATGTTGACATCGAGTTCGTCAGAAATCACCATTGCGAGGTCATAAATCATGCGCTTGCGGTCGATGCCCCTTATCTCTATGGTAGCG
>CAMGFM010000042.1 GCA_946055365.1 uncultured Prevotella sp.
ACATTATATATATATGGTATAAAAAAGGAAAATGCAGGTATATTTCTATCACACGCAAGACATACAATACTGTCTGCGCCGTATGCAGGATGGCGAGTTTCCCTCACATTTTCTGTATGGCGCATGTCATCTCCGTGACTGCGGCATAGACGTGGTGTGGCACCGCTCGCCACGCCGACAGATGTCGCGTCTGGCCAACGCCGTGCGTACCGCATGGCAGGTGATGGCGTGCCGTAAGCGCATAGATGCCGTGTATGCCACGCACTACAAGGGTCTTGAGCTGCTCATAATGCTGAGAGCCTTGGGACTGTTTGGCAAGCCCATAGTGGTGTGGCATCACCAGCCTGTCATCACGCCGCACAATGTGCTGAGAGAGTGGGGCGGCAGACTGTTCTATCGTGGCATGGACCGCATGATATTCTTCTCGCGCAAGCTCGTGAACGACTCCCTGCGCTCGCCAAAGGCTCGCAAGGAGAGGCTCATATTGGGCCATTGGGGGGCAGACCTTGACTTCTATGACCGTGTGGCGGCACAGCGTGCGCATGGCGGCGTGTCTGCGGATGATGACATGCCTGCCTGTCAAGACAAAGACGTGTGCAGCCACGGGCAGGACACGCCCGCCGTCGCTCAAGACATGGCCTCCACGACCCGAGACATGCCATCTGCCGCTCATGACAGCTGCCCTGCCGCTCAAGACGGCACTTGCGGGCGCACGGGTTTCATAGCCACGGGCAAGGAAATGCGCGACCAGCACACGCTGATAGAGGCGTTCAACCGCACGGGGCGCGCGCTGAGGCTTTTCATAGGCATCAATCCCGACCCCAACGTGCCTAATCCCAACCTCGAGGCCGTGAACAGCTGTCGCCCGGCAGGCAATATAGAGGTGGTGAAGGTGTGCGGACTGCTGCCCTACGAGATTGCCCTTGAGGTGGACAGAGCTGCCTGCGTGGCTATATGCTGCAAGCCCACACGCTATACCGCAGGTCTCACGACACTGGTGGAGGCTCTGGCTCTCGGGCTGCCCGTCATCTGTAGCCGCAATGCGCAAATGCCCGTCGACATAGAGGCGGAGGGCTGTGGCATAGCCGTAGACTATGGCGATGTGGAGGGATGGTGCAGGGCGATAGAATACATGGCCACGCATCCCGAGGAGGCAAGGCTGATGGGCGAAAAGGGCAGGGCAGTGGCAGAAAGCAGGTTTAACGACAGACAATGTGCCAAGGAGGTGGCAGAGGTGTTGAGGTCTGTGACTGGCAAAGATTAGACTTTGGCATCATCAACCGCCGCTGACTTGCCACGAGGCGGCCTGTATTGTGACGGTCACTTGACAAGTTTTGTAGCAAAAACACGGGGTTGTCTGTCACGGGGCAGTCAGTTTTTAATGGTCACGAGACAAGTTTGTCCATAAGACATAATAATTTTTGAATCATGAAACTGAGCATACGCATAACACGCACTACGATAGTGTTCACCGCCCCTGACGGAGTGATAGAGGGTCAGGTGAAATGTGAGCAATATAACATGAAGCCCGGCGTGTCCGTGGCAGCCAGTCTGCGTGCCGCCATGGGCGAGTGCAGTCTGCCGCAGGCGCGCATGGACGACCGTCTCTATGCGCAGCATCTCAGGCAACTGGGGTGCGACGGTGTCGCCGTGGCGATGGATGCCGTGCAGGAGCGCAAGGCACGCTCTGTCTACAGCCACGTGGTGGTGACGGTGGACACGCCCCTGCTCTTCGTGCCGCAGGAAGAGTTTGACGAGAGCAGCGTCGCCACGCTCTACGGTCACACCTACACGGGCTTTGCGCCAGACGAGAGTGTGGTGCTGACCACGTTCATGCCCGAGTTGGGCGTTGTGGCTGCCTACAGCGTGAGCAAGGACCTTGACTTTGTGCTTGGCGAGTCGTTTCGCAACGTGTGCTACATGCCGATGGTCGTGGGAGTGCTGTCAAGACTGAGGATGCTGTCGCACGGAGGCTTTCAGGAAAAGCTGTTCTGCCACTTTCACGACAAGCGTGTGGACGTGTGCGCCTTTCGCAAGAACAGGCTGCGCTTTTGCAGCTCCTTTGACCTTGTCAACACGCAGGACGCGGCATATTATATACTCAATGTGTGGCAGCAACTCGCCATGCGCACGGGCGACATACTCTGCCTTTCGGGGTCTGTCAGCGGCTATGAGGCAATAGCGAGGGAACTCGGACGGTTCATAAAGAACATTCAACGCATAGAAATAGGCTGAGGACGACAGGCACGGCGCATGGCGCAGACCGTCATGGCGGCTGTCTCGTGAGGCTTTAGGGGCAATGTGCTGTTGGCAGGGACGGCGTTTGGCGTTGGCAAAGGCACATGGGCTGTCAAAAAGCGGCACTTTAGGTGTGCAGAAGCGGCACTTGGCATGTGCAGAGTGGCACTTTAGGCGTGCAAAAGTGGCACTTGCCATGTGCAGAAGCGGCACTATATAAGCAAAGCGGCAATCCTGACTTGTGCAAACGAGCCTAATTCCTCATGCCTCATACCTCATTTCCTCATTCCCTAACTCCCTAATTGATACAATAATTAAGCAAACCGATAAGATGAGAATAATAACAGGTCTCTATAAGGGACGGCATTTTGACATACCGAGAACGTTTAAGGCAAGGCCCACGACAGACTTTGCCAAGGAGAATATTTTTAATGTGATAAACGGCTACGTGGATCTTGACGGGGCAATGGCCCTTGACCTCTTCGCAGGGACGGGCAGCATCTCGCTCGAACTGCTGTCGAGGGGATGCCGCATGGTAGAAAGCGTGGAGCTTGACCGCGACCACGCCGCTTTCATACGCAGTTGCATGAAGAAGATCGGGGCTGATAACAATGTGCTGGTGCGTGGTGACGTGATAAGATTTGTCAAGTCTTGCAGGCGCAAGTATGACTTTATCTTTGCCGACCCTCCCTATGCCATGGAGCAACTGCCAGAGTTGCCTGCCCTCATACTCAGTCGCGGCTTGCTCAAGGACGGCGGTCTGCTGGTGTTTGAACACGGCAAGCACAACGATTTCTCCTCTCTTGAGGGTTTTGTGGAGCACCGTGCCTACGGCAGTGTCAATTTCTCTCTCTTCCGTCCGACATCGGGTGAGAAAGACGTGACATCGGGCGAGACAGACACGCAGTCGGGCGAGGCGGCGCACACGCCAACGTCTGTAGAGACCCCTGCGTCTTGCGGAGAATAAACGCCTTTTGGCGAGACACACGCGCCATTTTCTTATAAGGAAAGCGTGACGGCAAAAGCCCCGTCACGTACTAAAAACACGACGGCAGAGCCTTGAGGCCCTGCCGTTGTGTTTATTCGCCGTAGCTGTTGCCATAGTCTTCCATGTCGTCTGTCTCGTTGCCCTGGTCTTTCTTTCTGTCTTTCTTCTTCTGTTGTTTGGAGTTGCCAAAGTTCCATGTCACCGTGAGGTTCACCCTGCGCCCTCCACGCCTGCCAATCTGGTGTCTGGTGAAGTTCTCGCCCGATGTGAACGTCTCAAACTTGCGCGAGTCGAGCAGGTCGCGGCAGTTGAGCGCCACCACGAGCCGCTTGTTGAGAAAATTCTTCCTTGCGCCGAGGTCCATGCTGTAGTTGGCTTTTCTGTAGCCCTGCGTTATCACGTTGCGGGCGTCATATCGTCCCGTTGCCTGTATGGATATGTCATAGGGAAGCATGAGGCTGGCCGTCATGCGTGCGTTCCATGAGAACTTGTCGCTGCTCTCTCCCGTCACCGTGTAGCCGTCTATGTCGTGGCTGAAGCCGTTGAGCTTGTAATAGTAGGCATTGGCTGATGTGGTGAGGTCGAGTATGCGCCACAGACGGTTCTTGAGAGTGAGCTCAAGGCCCGAGCTCATGCTCTTGGCAACGTTCATTGATGTGCTGTAGAACAGTCCGTCATCGCTGTTGCGGTAGCTTATGCGCTGTATCACGTCGTAGCTGGGGCGGTAATAGGCACTCACGAGCAGAGAATGTTCGGTCCATTGCTTCAGATAGTTCAACGAGAAAGAGTTGCTGAACTCAGGTGTCAGCAGCGGATTGCCGAATGACACCGTGGTAGCGTCTCTTGTGTCTCTGAAAGAGTTGAGCTCGTTGCCCCACGGGCGGCGCATGCGGCGCGTATAGTTGGCCTGCAGCTGTTGTGTCTCCGTTATCTGCCATGAGAGGAATAGCGAGGGGAAGAGCTGGAAATAGTCTTTCTTGAACGGCAAGTCGCGCAACGCTGCGTCGTGCTCCTGCTCCCACGTGTGGCTCTCGGTATTCACGCGCCAGTATTCGCCTCGCAGTCCTGCCATAATGCCAAAATTGTGAAACTTGTAGCTCAGTGAGGTGTAGGCGGCGTGCTGGTCCATGTTGTAGATGAAGCGGTTGTAGTAGGCCTTGTCCTCCTGTGCGTTGCTGCCGTCCCATGAGGTGTTGTCCACGTAGGACTCCTGCGGCGTGTTTTCCTTGGAGAAGTTGCCCTGATAGCCTGCCTCCACCTTGAGGTTGCGGCTTATCTGGTTTTCATAGTCGAGCTTTATCTCCCATCGTTTGCTGTTTATGTTGAGCGGACGGTACTGATAGCTGTATTCATGTTCGCGAGCGTCGTCATAGACCGTTGAGTCACGATAGTAGTTGTCGCCGTCCATCTTCCATCTGGCATAGTCTACGGTGAGATCGAGCGTGTGTCTGTCGCTGAAGCTGTGCCTGTAGTTAAATTCGCCGTACAGGCTGTTCATGTCGTTGCCGCTTTTGGTGCGTCGGAAGTAGTTGTAGCTTGTGAGACCCTCGCCCACCGCCTCATATATATAAGGTATGAAACTGTTGTTGCGCCCTGCGCCGTTCATAAGTGAGCCGTTGAGTGAGAAGTCGTCCTTGTCTGTGGCGTGCAGGGTGAGTCCTGCCCTTGCGAAGAGGTTGTTGCCCCATCGTGCGTTGTCGCCCTTGTAATACTGGTTGTATGACGGGCTTGTCTGCGTGCTTTCCGTGTAGCCCGTGTTGGCCCTGTGGCGGTAGCCGATGTTGGCGTAGGAGTCGAGGAGTCCGCTGTTATAGTTGATGTTGAAGCTCGTGTTTGCGCCCCCCTGCGTGTTGCCGCCTGCCTGTATCGAGCCGAAATAGCCCGCCTTGCGGTCTTTCTTCAGCACGATGTTGATAATGCCCGCGCTGCCTTCCGCCGAGAATTTGGCAGAGGGGTTGTCTATCACCTCTATCCTTTCTATTGTCTCGGCAGGCAGCTGCTCGAGTATCTGCGAGCGGTTGTCGGAGGTGAGTCCCGATGCCTTGCCGTTAATCCATATCTCCACGCTCGAGCTGCCGCGCAGCGATATGTTGCCGTCGTTGTCCACCTCCACCGACGGAATGTTGTCAAGCACGTCCGAGGCAGACTGTCCGCTGTTGGAGATGAGCTGCGCCACGTCAAACGACTTGCGGTCTACCTCCAGCTTCATGGCCGATCGCTGTCCCGTGACCGTCACTCCCTTGAGCATCTTGTGGTCTTCGCTCATGTAGAGCGTCCTGAAATGTTCCTCGCGGCTTGACGGGCCTATCTCAAAGGTGCGCACCGTCTCCTTGTAGCCCACGAAGGTGAGGGTGAGAGTGTACTTGCCGTCTTGCAGCTGAGTCACTTTGAACATGCCGTCAGCGTCGGTCATGCCTCCTCCTGCTATCTTGCCGTTGTCCTGTCTTGTCACTTTTACGTTTACGAAGCCGAGCGGCTCGTCATTCTGCTTGTCGAGTACCTTGCCTCGCACCGTTCCCTGTGCCCAGCATGTTGTTATACATGACATGAGCGTGAATAATAGTAGTATTTGTCTCATGATTTATTAGAAACCGTTGAGTGTGTAAAGTTTATTTAGTTTATGATTTATTAACATATGAAGCCGCCTCCTCGTGCCGCAGGCCGTGTGGCAGGCTGCCGTCAGTGGAGTGTGTCATGGCAAAAGAGGCACTCTATGGCCGCAAAGTGCCTTTTTGGTGACTGCAAAGTGCCTCTTTTGAGTGGCTAAAGTGGCTCTTTTGGAGAAGGCTCAAGGCCTCTTCAGGAATGGCTCAAAGCCCCTTTGCAGGTCTGGGTGATGCTTGCAGGTGTGTCGACAGCGCAGGCATGCCTGCCTTGGATGGCTGTTGGCTTGTAGCGGGTGTGGGCTTGCGTGTCAGACGATGCCCTCAAAAGTCTCCTCTGACAGTATCGGGCGGGCCAGGGCAAGTATGCTTATTCTCACGTCTTGGGCCTTGGCAAGTTGCAGGCAGCACTCTCTCATCGTGGCACCCGTGGTCACCACGTCGTCAACGACAAGTATGTGCCTGCCCTTGAGCCTTGCGGCGTTGTCGAGGGCGAAAGCCCCGCGCATGTTGGCGAGTCTTTGGTCGTGTGGCATGTATGCCTGCGTGGCCGTGTCCCTCACTCTCGTCACCGCATCGTCTGCAATGGGTATGCCGGTGACCGTGCTGATGCCCTCCGCCAGCAGCCGTGACTGGTTGTAGCCCCTCTTGCGCAGGCGGTTCTTGTGCAGCGGCAGAGGCACTATCATGTCTATGCCCTCGAAGAAGCCGCTTGGGGCATATTCGTGTGCCATCATCATGCCACATTCCTCGGCTATGTCCGGGCGGTTGCCATATTTGGCGGCATGTATGATGCCGTCAAGCTCCTTGCATGAGCCGTAGACGAAAAGGGCGGCGGCACGCTCTATTGGGAAGATGCCATAGAAGAGCCGTGTGATGTCGTTGTCGCCTGTCGTGAGCATGTCTCCGCGCCGCGGCAGCGTGATGTCGCATCTGGCGCACACGCCTCTCTCGTCGTGTGACAGCCTTTGGTCGCACACGAGGCAAAACCTCGGACTCACAAGTTCAGCAATGCTCCTTGCCGTATGCAAGGCGGCGAGACACAGGCGCGCCATGAGGCGGTGTGTTAGTGGACGCGGGTCATTCATGGCATGTAGTCGTCGGGGCAGGGGTCATAGCCGTCGCAGATGTCGCCGTCATTGTCCATGCAGCGTCTTATGATGTGCATGTCAAAGCCTCGCCCGAGGGCATATCTCATGAGCTTTGCGTCGCGCTCATACTGGCTCGCGCCGCCCAGACTCTTGCGCTTGGTTTTGAGCAGTGACTGTAGTGACGACACATACACATCGTCGTCTATCTCGCTGAGGGCGGTGTTGATGGCCGTGCGGCTGATGCCTTTCATCATGAGAGACTGCTCTATCTTGCGCCGTCCCCATCGTTCAAACCTCGACTTGTCGCGCGAGAAAAACCTTGCATAGCGTGTGTCGTCGACAAAACGCTCCTCTTCGAGCCGTCGCAGCACCCTTGCGCACGTGTCTTCGTCCATTTGCCAGCGGCGCATCTTGAGGCGCAGCTCGCCAGAGCAATGTTCTGACTTGGAGCATAGGGCTGCCAGCTTGTTGTAGGCCTCCTCTTCGGAAATCTCTTTCGTGGTCATGATGTGTGTGGTTGCCGTTGTTTGTGATGTTTCTTATAATTTGAGAATGAAAAAAAGCGGCCATGCCGCCTGCCGATAGCGCGCCTGTGGTGTGCTGTCGTGACACATGCCCGTCTGCCACAGACCTTTCAGCGTGAGGCCATGACAAACCTTGGCAGTCCGAAACAGTCGTCGGCCTTGCTTACATGCCCAAAGCCGTGCCTGCAAAGCATCTCTGCCGTGTCGTCCACGAGGCGTGTGTTGCACTCCAACAGCAGCCGCCCGTTGTCGGTGAGCGTCTGCCGTGCATAGTCGGCGATGGCTCTGTAAAAGAGCAGCGGGTCTTCGTCAGGCACAAACAACGCCGTGTGAGGCTCATAGTCAAGCACGTTGCTCTCCATGGAGCTTTTCTCGCTGTCGCAGACGTATGGCGGGTTGCTCACGATGATGTCCCATGTCTCTCCGTCGCACGTGGCTGTGAGCGCGTCGCGCTTTCTCAGGGTGATGTCGGCATTGAGCAGGGCAGAGTTGCGTGTGGCGGTGTCGAGAGCCGTGTCAGAGATGTCCCATGCCTCCACGTAGGAGCGGGGCAGGGCGAGCTTGATGCCTATGGCCACGCATCCGCTGCCCGTGCCTATGTCGAGTAAGCGTGGCGTGGCGGCTTGTGGGCATGTCGTGGTGGCTTGTGAGCATATTGTGATGGCTGTGTCCACCAGCCATTCTGTCTCCGGGCGTGGTATCAGCACGCCCGGGCGCACCATAAGGCGGTGCCCGTGAAAGGTGGCAACGCCCGTGACATACTGCAAAGGCTCATGACGCTCCAGCCTCTTGACGGCTTCTTCTATGCGCAGCGTCTCCGACGGCGGCAGACTGTCCACCGCCCCGCAGAGCATGTCGGTATAGGACAGTCCCGTAGTGTCCTCTATCAGTATGCGGGTCATCGCCCTTGCCTCGCGTTGTCCGTAGACAGAGGTCAGGCGGCGCACTATATCGTTGTATGTCATCGGTGTGAAATGTTTTTACTTGTGCAAGGACTATGGCGTGTGGCACTCTGCAAACGCACCTGTCATGTCGTGCTGTCGTGCATGGCGTGTTGGTGGAATAAAAAAAAGTGAACATTATCCGAGAATAAATGTCCACTTCCTAAAAAAACTTTATAAAATGAATATCATCGTGCCGCGAGCGGGACTCGAACCCGCACAGCCATTACTGGCCAAGG
>CAMGFM010000043.1 GCA_946055365.1 uncultured Prevotella sp.
TGTCGGCACGCGGGACGGCAGGCAACAGTGTGCGGCTGCTGCTTGCTACGGGGCTTTGTGGCGGCTTCACCACGTTTTCCACATTTTCCGCGGAAAATGTGTCGCTGATGCAGGAGGGATGCCATCTCTCCGCCTTGATATATGTCTTTCTGAGCGTGACTCTCGGGCTCGTGGCTGTGACTGTGGGGGCGTGGACAGCCAAAATAATGTGAGACTGACGGAATGTGGCGTCGGTCATGCGCAAGGCAGCTTGCCGCGGGCGTGCCGAGTGTGGCGAGAGTGAGCGGTTTTACAGGCTTTTTGTGCGAGGCAAGGCAAAAAGCACGGAAATATTCTTTGTTACGGCAGATAATATGTATTTTTGCATAATATAAAGATGTATGCGCCGCATCGTGAGCGGTGCATGTCATAAGGGCGGTGTGTAGCAATGCCTGACGAGTTGAGGACAATGCCTGACCTATATGCGGCACGGCAAGGACTGGGCATGCGACACGGCATATATCACAGGCACGGTTATATATAATAAGGTATATGGCAGGCCATGTGGAGTGGACGGCCGTGTGCGTGCAACCGCCTGCATGTTAAACAAAAACATGACAAAGAAACATGACTATGCAGCCATATAAGACAGACGTAGCAGTGTTGATACTGTTCTTTAACCGTCCCGACCACCTGTCAAAGGTCTTTGCCGAAGTGAGGAGGGCGAGACCTTCGCGGCTGTTCCTCTATCAGGACGGCCCGAGAGGGGAGAGAGACATGCCGGGCATAGAGGCCTGCCGCAAAGTGGTGGAACAGGTGGACTGGGAGTGCGAGGTGCACCGCAAGTATCAGAGCCGCAATTATGGTTGTGACCCTTCGGAATACATATCACAGAAATGGGCGTTCTCCATCGCGGACAAGTGCATAGTGCTTGAGGACGATGACGTGCCGTCGCAGTCGTTCTTCACTTTCTGCAAGGAGATGCTCGACCGCTATGAGCATGACGAGAGAATATGGATGGTGGCGGGCTTCAACAGCGAGGAGCAGCTTGAGGGCAGACAGGCCGACTATCTGTTCACGTCGGTGTTTAGCATCTGGGGATGGGCTTCGTGGCGTAGAGTCATAGACACGTGGGATGAGACCTACAGGTGGCTCGACAATAAGGAAACGGTGAGGCGGGTGGAGGACATAGTGCGGCAGCGAGGACTCTGCCGTGACACTCTCAGGGCATGCTATGACCACAGGGCTTCGGGCAAAGCCTATTACGAGACGATATTCTGGGCATCGATGGTGCTTAACTCGGGGCTTGCCGTCATGCCGGTGAGAAACATGATCAACAATCTCGGGGCTACGGACGGCTCCACGCATTACACTGGCTCGCTGCAGACCATGCCGCACAGGCTGCGCAGGCTCTTCACTATGCGCCGCTTTGAGCTTGACGGGCCGCTGCGACACCCAGAGCATGTGGTGGAGGATGTGGAGTTTAAGGAAATGGTGTATCGCACTTATGCCTACGGCCATCCTCTCATCAAGGCAGGACGCTCGCTGGAGGAGCTGTGGCTCAACATGCGCTACGGCAATTACCGTTACATAGCACAGGCAGTGGCCAACAGGTGGAGAAAACTCACGGGCAGAGGCAGGCACTGGTGACGGCGCAGGCACAAAAACGTGAGAGTGTGACAATATAAGCAACCCCTTTGGCGGATGAAGTGCCTCTTTACGACAACCAAGCGGCACTTCACGGCTGTAAAGAGCCGCTTTTCAATGGCGGAATAGCCACTTTGCGACAATGGAGGCATCACGCCTTAAACTGTCGCATGGCAAGTGTCATGCGCGGCAAGGGCTGCCCGCAATTATGACACACCCTCACGGACGGTAGGCGCGTGTCGGGAAAACTGAAATATAAGCGTGAGGACGGCTAAGACCGCATTTTTCACAGTGGTTAATATTTCTAAAATATAAGGGTTTTTTATTCCTAATATTTTTTATTTGAGTATATTTGCAACGTATAAGACAATAATCTACTAAAAAAGCAAACAGACAATAACATACCGTAAGCAAATCAGGTCGCATGGGGCGTTGTTGCCACGTGCGAGTTGTTGTCATAATAACAGATGTGTCGATATGAATAACTGATATGTCGAGATGATTGTAGGAAGTATCTAAGAATTACAATCAGACACAACTCTTCCAGGCCGTGGAGAAAGGCTTGCGGTCAGGAAAGAAACAAGAGACAAATCATTAAATACTAAAAACCAAATACAAAATGGAAAAATCTACACGGAAATTATTGACCCTTGCTGCGGGTATCGTGCTGAGTGTCACATGCGCCAGCGCACAGCAGCTCCGTGAGGGTTATGTGGACATGGGTGAAAACATATCCAGCGAGAAGTTCCATACCCTCCTCAATGACTGGCAGCCAGGCCAGCAAATCTCAGCTGACGACAATTTCTTCATCTCACGTGTGAAGCCGAAAGTGCGTTTCCGCAATAAAGCCACGCAGGTGCGTCAGAACCTTGACGCAACCAATGACAAGAAACTCGTTGCATGGGTGCCGGTGGGCGCACCTGACTTCAACGCGCTCCCCAACGGCGTGTTTGACTCGGAGGTGTTCTCCATGTGGTCATACGTGACACACTGGGGCAACTGGACAGCACCGCTCGGACGCATCCCGGCTGCTTTCCTTGACGTGGCACACAAGAACGGTGTCGCCGTGTCGGGCGTTGCAGGCGTGCCTTTCGGCGGCATCAGCTCTGCATATAGCGACATGCTTATTAATCTTGCTGCCGCCGACGTGGACAAGACCGCCAAGTTCTTCAACTATTATGGCATAGACGGTCTCGGCTATAACTCAGAGTTCTCGGCTTCTGCCTCCATCGTGCAGAACCTCTACAAGTTCCACGGCAAGCTCGTGGCAAAGATGAGAGAGACCAACCCGCTCTTTGAGAACATGTGGTATGACGGCACCAACGACTATGGCCAGATTACTTTTGACCGCGGTCTCGGCGCACATAACCAAAACACATTCGGTCCCGGCACAGAGCCGCGCACCTCGCTCTTCCTCAACTATAACTGGAACAGCACAAACCTCCTCTCTTCTTCTGAGGCAAAGGCCGACGCTCTCGGACGTGACCCTCTGGATCTCTATTGCGGTGTCAACATGCAGGGCGGCGAGCCTAGGTCTGGCTCGTTCTGGTCGTTGCTGCCTGACTACCGCCTTTCCATCGGTCTCTGGGGCGCACACTCCAACAACATGTTCTGGGAGAGCCGCGGCGAGAAGGGTAGCGCGCCTGACGTAAAGCAGGACACCTATCTCAAGCGCATCGAGCGTTACTTCACGGGTGGCTCACGCAACCCCGCCAACTGCCCTGCCATCGTAAACCGTCACCAGTATAACGCCGACAACACGCAGTGGCACGGTATGTCTACATATATGACAGCCCGCTCAGTGCTCAGCTGGGATCTCGGCGAGGAGCCGTTCATCACACACTTCAACGTGGGTAACGGTAAGTACTTCAACTACAACGGCGTAAGACAGCACAGCAAGGAGTGGTATAACGTGGGTATGCAGGACTATCTGCCCACATGGCGTTTCTGGTTTGCAAGCAAGCTGCTCGGCAACACCGCCGCTGACGTTCCCGCTACCGGCCTTGACGCAAACATCACATGGGACGACGCCTACTTCGGCGGCTCTACCATCCGCATCTCAGGCACCACTGCCGACGAATATCTCCACCTCTTCAAGACAGAGTATGCTCTCAAGGCAGGCGATGTCATCACATTCAAGTATAAGCTCAACGGCGGTAAGGCCAAGATGGACCTCCTCCTCTCCGCGAAGGGCAGCGAGACATCCGCAAGCGAGTACAATCTGCTGGATGTGACACAGAATGCCGACAACGAGGAGTGGATAGAAAAGACTTTCCTCGTGGCTTCTGACTTCGACGGCAAGGATCTTGCGCTCGTGGCACTTCACTTCGAGGATGCCGCCAACCTTGACCTCGTGCTTGGCGAGTTCTCCATCGTGCGCGGCACATACGCCACTCCCGAGGCTCCCGAGGTGACATCAGCCGAGATACTCTACAACTGCAAGGACGGCAAGGACGCCAAGATTATATGGAATATGCCCAACGACAAGGCCGCTGGAGAGCCTTGCTACAACCTTGACGTGAAGACTGCATACTTCAAGCTCTACGCTCAGGAGGAAGGACAGGAGCCGCAGCTCATGGGTACTACCACTTCTTGGGCAGGTCTTTACTTTGCCATCCCCACAACAGACAGCAACGCACGCCTGCGCCTCGGCGTTTCGGCAGTGGCTCTTGACGAGAAGTCAGAGTCAGAGGTGGCATGGAGCGACTATATGGACGTGCCTGCATACGTGATAGACGACAATGTGGCTGTGGACAAGACCACTATCAAGCCCAACGAGAGCTTCACTATGTCATATATCGACCCGATGCACGAGGCTGGTGAGTGGAAACTCTATGACGCGGACGGCAATGAGGTGTTCAGCGGAAGCGGCAGCTCCGTGACTCTTGAAGACGGTATAGCAACCATAGGCAGCTACGACCTCAAACTCAACGGCAAGGTGGGCGACGCCGTGCAGGAGCGCAGCTACCCGTGCTTCGTGCAGATTACTGGAGAAAGCGTGGGTGCAGTGCCTGAGATATATTCTCTCACCGCCAATGACGCTGAGGCTGACATCCAGATCAGTGCTGGCGACGAGGTAATGATGAAGTATACGGGACGTGCAGCCGACGGCACAGGCTCACAGGGCGTTGACCTCAAGGAAAACCGCTTCGGCGCAAAGGCCGCAGACCTTGACCTCGTGGGCGCAAAGACATTCTCCGTGGCATTCTGGCTCAAAATCAACAAGCTCGCAGAGGGCGAGACACAGCTCTTCTCCGTTGCCAACAAGCTCGACAGCTGGCCCAAGACCGACTGGGGATGGCTGTGGTCTAACATCAACCAGGACGGTAGCCTCAGCAGCTTCACCTTCCGCGGCACTGATGCTACAAGCAACAAGGAGCTCCGCTACAAGTTTGCCAACTCCAAGCTGCCTGTAGGCACATGGGCACACATTGCCTATGTATTCGAATACAACGCTCAGGGTCAGCTCCACTGCGACTTCTACATCAATGGCAAGAAGCAAGAGGTGACAGGATGGAACCGCTCTACCAACGGCGATACCTATTTCAATAGCGACCCGGGCTTCCAGAGCGACGTATATAAGATAACAGACGGACAGGTACTGGCAGTTGCCGGCAACGCCTTCGGACGCAACGGTATTGATGGTACTATCGACAACTTCCAGGTGTGGAACAAGGCAATGACAGAGAATGACGTCAAGCTCGCTATGGGCGACATCGACCCCAACGCACTCCCCGACGGACTTATGTCTTACTGGGATCTTGAAAATGCCGCAGCCGAAGACTTCACATTCGCGTCAGTAGGCCCGAAGGCTGGCGTTGCTGCCGGTATACACTCTTATGAAGCAGGCAAGGGCGAAGGCCAGGGCTACTTCCACTGGACAAAGCCTGAGTACACCTCCGGCTGCCCGTTCATCGCAGGTACGGCATTTGAGGTTGTGACAAGACCGTCTTGGCAGGCTGCAAAGGCTGAGATACTCGAGTCTGAGGGCACTGGCGAGGCAGGTTCTGCTAAGCTCAAGTACTACAAGAACGGCTTCCGCACTGTCACTCTGACACTCGCCAACTCTCTTGGCAATGATGAGCGCACGTTTGCCACCATTACCGTGGGCGACCCGACAGGCCTCGTAAACGCAGGTGCTGCTGACCTTAGGGCTTATACCGTGGATGGCGGTCTCGTAGTCAGCTTTGCAGACGCAGGCAACTATGAGGTGAGCGTGTTCAATGCAAACGGACAGACTGTAGCAGCAAAGGCTGCCAACGTAAGCGTTGCACAGAACATGACCGTCAGTCTCAACAAGTCTGGCGTATATGTCGTTGCCATCAAGAAAGACGGCAAGCTTGTACGCACAGTTAAGCTCATCAGAAAGTAAAAAGACAATCTGGTACTACAAACAACAGACCCGGCGAAGCCACGCAAAGACTCCGTCGGGGTCTGTTGCATAAAACAAGAGGTGTAATATTTCAGTTGCTGGGAAGCAATGCCAAAGCATCCACACCTAATATATATATGTCTTTAGTACGTGGGGCGAGTCACAGCGTTTATAGCCCCCGCTACAAAAATGAGAAATCAAATCCAAACTATAATAAAATTGTTGATATGAACAAACAATCAAACGAAAGAGGAACTATGTTTCTTAAAACAGTCTTCGCGCTTATGGCTGCCGGCTTGCCTATGCAGTATGCCTCGGCTGGTGCAAGTACGGTTCCAAATGCTTTAATCCAGCAGCAGGGTGTTGCAGTGCAGGGTACTGTAACTGACGGCACTGGCGAACCGCTCATTGGTGTGAGCGTTGTGGTTAAGGGAGCTACTGGTCTTGGCGTGGTAACCGACATTGACGGTAACTTCAAGATTAACGTTGCCGACAAGAACGCCGTGCTTGTGTTCTCTTACATCGGCTACACTCCGCAGGAAGTAAACGTTGGCGGACGCACCGCTCTCAACGTGGTGATGAAGGACGAAAGCTCCGTGCTTAAGGAGGTCGTTGTGACCGCCATGGGTATCAAGCGTAAGGAGACTTCACTTACCTATTCCACACAGCAGCTCAAGTCTTCTGACCTCAACAAGGTGCAGGACCCCAACGTTGCCAACTCTCTTGAGGGTAAGGTGTCTGGCGTTACCATCACCCCGAGTGCAGGTGGTGCAGGTGGTGCGTCAAAGATTATCCTCCGTGGTAACAAGTCTGTGATGGGTAACTCCTCTCCGCTCATCGTTGTGGACGGTGTGCCTATGACCAACAACATCAGCGGCCAGCAGTCCGACGGCAACTCGATGATCTACTCAAGCGTGTCTGAGGGTAGCGACGCTCTCTCTATGATCAACCCCGAGGACATCGAGTCAATCAACGTGCTTAAGGGTGCCAACGCTGCTGCCCTTTATGGTTCGGCAGCTGCCAACGGTGTGCTTATGATTACCACCAAGAAGGGTCGTGAGGGCCATCTCTCCATCAACGTTTCTTCAAATGTGACCTTTGACACCCCGCTCACCACACCCGACATACAGAACATCTACGGCTCTGTAGTGACACAGAACGCAGACGGCACGGCACAGCTCGGTCTTTACAGCTGGGGCGACAGGCTCTCAGCTCTCCAGACTCCTATTATTAATGTGCCTATGTCCAACGACAAGTTCAACGGTCAGATCAACGATGTTCACCTCCGCAGTGCTGCCAAGGACGACCTCAAGGACTTCTATTCTACCGGTGTGACCACCAATAACTCCATCGCTCTCTCGGGCGGTACCGATAAGATGAGCTCTTACTTCTCTTATGGTAACTCTCATTCCAACGGTATGCTCAAGAACAACAGCTATAACCGTCACACATTCTCATTCCGCCAGAACTTCAAGTTCTTTGACCGTGCCTCTGTAGACGTGTCTACGAACTACATACAGACCAAGACAAAGAACCGTCCCGGTGGTGGTATTGCCATGAACCCGATCTATCACATGTATACCATGCCGCGTAATGTCGACATCGACTACTATCGCGACAACTATGTGCAGGACGGCTCATGGAACAGTGAGGCACAGCGCATCTATGTCAAGAAGAACGGTGCCTATCAGTGGCAGCTTCAGCGCGTGGCTCTCAGCGGCCCCATGCAGCACTGGGCTTTCATGGAGAACGGACAGAACAACCCCTACTGGCTGATGAACCAGAACAACAGCATCACGCGTGACGACCGCTTCTTCGGTAACATCACCGGCAATGTGGACATCATCGACGGCCTCTCTTTCCAGGCACGTCTCGGTGTTGACTTCACCAAGTCTGAGGGCGAGTCACAGCGTTACGCCACCACATGGCTTCCCGCCAGCATGGATGACTACGGTACATATTACTGGGGCTACAGCAAGACCACGGAGCTTTACACCGACTTCATGCTCAACTATAACAAGACCTTCGGCAAGTGGGACGTTTCTGCAACGGCAGGATGGGTAGGCCACACCACAAAGGGTTCAAGCCATTCCACATACACCACCGCCACCTACGTACACAGCAACCAGCAGCAGCTCAGCGATGTTGTCAACTGGTTCTCAAGCTCTGCTGGCGGTCCTGGAGTGTCAAGCCAGGGCAAGTCAAGCAACTGGGACAAGGGTGCAGTGTTCACCGCTCAGGTAGGATGGGACGACAAGGTGTTCGTAGACGGTTCTTATCGTCGTGACTGGTATCGTGCCTTCCGTCAGTTCAAGGACAGAGGCACGCCCGAGGACTATGGCTACTTCGGCTTCGGTGCAAACGCCATCGTAAGCAACCTTGTCAAGCTGCCCGAGTGGTTCAACTACATGAAGTACCGCGCTTCTTATTCTGAGGTAGGTAACTCTCTGCCCAACCAGGTGTATGCCACATCTACCAAGAACTATGGCACTGGCGCAGTTGTCAAGTCTGCATGGGCCGACTTCAAAGACCCGCGTCCTGAGAAGA
>CAMGFM010000044.1 GCA_946055365.1 uncultured Prevotella sp.
CGGCGTGTGGTTCAGGCATCTTGGCGGCATACCCGTCAACCGTGGCAAACACACAAGTATGACTGACGCACTTGCAGAAGCCGCCCGGCAGCATCCAGAGTTCAGGCTTTGTGTCACGCCAGAGGGCACACGCTCTCTAAACCCCGACTGGAAGAAGGGATTTTACTTCATCGCGCTCAAGGCAGGCTTGCCTATACTGCTCTATGCCCTCAATTTTGAGCGCAAAATGATAGTGTGCGAGAAAACCATTGTGCCGTCTGGAGACGTAGACAAGGACATGAAGATTATAAAGTCCTATTACAAGGACTTCAAGGGCAAACACCCGGAGAAATTTTCCGTGGGTGAGCTTTGACAGAGCCGCCGTCAGCAACGGCGCGCTGGTCACTACATGGCAGGCGAGTGCTGCTCGCAGGCACCATGGTGACACTTTCCCAACGCAAGTAAGTTATAATGAACAAAACATTATTGTCAATGCTGCTGTGCGTCATCGCCTCTGCCTTTGCCACAGTGACGGCGCACGCATCAACACCCCCACCACAGTCAGAAGTAAAGGCAAGGCTGCAGGGCTATGTCCTGCACACGAGGGCAAAGGATGCCGCATTTGCCATGCAGCCAGTGCTGGAATCCTATAGCCTCGACCACACATCGCGCAGTCTGACGCTACGAGTGAGCGATGCCTTTGCCGCACAGGTGTTCACGGCTAAGACCGTTGACTATTATTACAGGAGGCTTGCCAAGGCCCTGCCCAAGCCTTACAACCGCTACAGGCTGCGCATAGAGACAGCAGGTCTGCCTATAGAGATGCTTGTGTGCGGTGCCAGGATTCCCGACAGCGAGTCGGCACCTGCGGCATGGGGAGACATAGAATATGAAGGGCGGCCCTGGGTGGACAATGTGTCCAAGCAGCTCATGCCGTCGCACGGACTCTACGACCGTCATTTGGCCTTATGGGCATCACACGGCATGTTTTATGACTGGAAGAAAAACACGTGGCGATGGCAGAGGCCCAACCTCTTCTGCACTACGGAAGACCTTTTCACGCAGACAATCGTAGTGCCTTATCTCATACCGATGCTCGAGAATGCCGGTGCCGTGGTCTACACTCCCAGAGAGCGTGACTGGCAGCCCCGTGAGGTGATTGTCGATAACGACAGGCCCAATGTCAACGGCGTGTATGTGGAGGCTGACGGCAAACACGCGTGGACTAATACTCGGCAAAGAGGATTTGCATGGCACGCCGGCACCTATCGTGACGGCGAAAACCCGTTTGTGGCTGGCAGTGCAAGGGCCGTCAGGACTATAAAGAGGGGCGACGAGTCGTGGGTTTCCTATCAGCCGTCGCTGCCAGAGGGCGGCAGATATGCCGTGTATGTGAGTTATCAGACAGTGCGGGGCAGTGTGGACGATGCCACATATATAGTAATGCACCGCGGACAGCGCACTGAGTTCAAGGTAAACCAGCGCATGGGCGGCGGCACGTGGGTTTATCTCGGCACATTTGACTTTGACAAGGGCTGCAGCGAACACAACCGTGTGGTGCTGACCAATCTCTCTGCCTCGCATGGCGTGGTGACTGCCGATGCGGTGCGCTTTGGCGGCGGCATGGGCAACATACAGCGCAACGGAACGCCCAGCGGTATGCCGCGTTGCCTCGAAGGGGCGCGCTATAGTGTGCAGTGGGCTGGCGCACCGTCGAGTGTCTACAACACCAAAGACGGCAATGATGATTATAGCGATGACATCAACTGTCGCTCAAACATGCTCAACTGGCTGGCAGGAGGCTCAGTATATGTGCCTACGCTTGAGGGCAACAACGTGCCGATTGAGCTTGGCCTTGCCATACACAGCGATGCGGGCCATCAGGCAGGCGACTCTATCGTTGGCTCTCTTGCCGTATGCACCACGGCGCACAATGACGGCCGTCTCGCGTCGGGCATTTCGCGTCTCGTGTCACATGATTTTGCCGACACGTTGCTCACGGGACTCACCCGCGATCTGCGTTCTGTCTACGGCAAGTGGACTCGCAGGTATCTGTGGGACCGCAACTACTCCGAAACACGCAAGCCAGAAGTGCCGTCTGCCATCATAGAGACATTGTCTCACCAGAATTTCGCCGATATGCGCCGCGGCCTTGACCCCAACTTCCGCTTTACCATGGCGCGCTCGCTCTATAAGTCCATACTGCGCCAGGTCAGCGGCAGCCACTCGCGCCCCTGCGTGGTGCAACCCTTGCCTGTGGAGGCTTTTCGTGTGGAAAGAGCATCAGAGGAGACGCTGCGCCTGTCATGGAGGCCCGTCAAGGACCCGTCAGAGCCTACCGCCAGCCCCACGTCCTACATGTTGTATGTGGCAGAGGACGGAGGCAACTTTGACAACGGCACCCCCGTATATGCCCCGACACATCTGATGCAGGTGAGAAAGGGCGTTGTCTACCGCTTCCGTGTCACTGCTGTCAACCGTGGTGGCGAGAGCTTCCCCTCGGAGACGCTTGCGGCGTGTCTCTCGGTGCGTCCCGGTGCCGGCGACGTGCTGGTTATAGACGGCTTTCAGCGTCTTGCCTCGCCGCAGGTGGTGAACACTGGCGGCAGAAAGGGCTTTGACATGGATGCCGACATGGGCGTGAGCTACGGGTTGTGTGCAGGATGGAACGGCAGGCAGCAGGTATTCTCCGCGGCAAGGGCAGGTGGCGAGGGCCCGAATGCCTTGGGCTATTGCGGCGATGAGATGGCTGGACACTTTGTAATGGGCAACCAGTGTGACGTGGCCGTGTGTCATGTGTCAGACATTGCATCGTCAGGAGCATATAACGTCGTGAGCGCAACCCTGCAGGCGGTAGAGTCTGGAGCGGTGAGCGTCAACAGATACAGCGTGGTTGACATTGCCTTTGGCCTACAGCGCGACGACGGCTACTCGCTCCTGTCTTACAAGACTTTCCGTCCGCAACTGCGCACACAGATAGAGTCTTATGTCAGCCGAGGAGGCCGTCTGCTCGTGAGCGGGGCGTATGTGGCGACAGACATGAGCCTTGACACGGAGCGTGCGTTCCTTGCCACGGTGCTGAAGACAGGCTCGGCAGGAGCCTGCGCCACACGTTCCAACAGTAGGGTAGAGGGCATGGGAGTCAGTTTTGACATAATAAGCGGGCCAAACCCCACACACTATGCTGCCACTTCGGTAGACCGCCTCATGCCTTGCGCGCCTGCGTTTGCCGCAATGCGATATGCAGGTGGGGGAGAGGCAGCCGTGGCTTATGACGGCAGCGACTACAAGTCCTTTGTCATGGGCTTTCCCTATGAATGTATCAGCGACACGGCTATGAGACGCAGCATAATGAAGGGCATACTTGCCTTTCTCGTGCGACGATGACGGGCGCATGCTGCAAAGGGTGGCATGAGCGTGTCTCGAAAGTGGCACTTTGGCATAAGCAAAGAGCCACTTTACATTCTTAAAGAGCCACTTTCACATGCGTAGAGTGCCACTTTTGTCAAGAGCGTGTCTTATTTTATGAAAGCGTAGTGGGCTTACGGTCACGCCCGTGTCGTGTTTAACGACAACATAGTTGGCTTACGGTCACGCCCGTGTCGCATTTAACCATAACAAAAAAACGTATAACATATAAATACATACCTATGACCACTATCAGAGCAAACGCCTCAGGCACAAGAAGTATAGAGATAAGCGAGGAACATCTTATGACAATAGAGAGATATTCTCTCTTTGACGGACTCGTAGACAGCAATGGCATCGTTGACGAAAGCGTGCTTGACAAACTCAAACTCACCGTGCGCTCGCTCCTTGAGTCGTCGGCCAACAACGACAAGTCGCTGCTTGACCTCTGTCTTGATGTCATTTACAACAATAACATGAAGGCTCTCGGACTCGAAAATCTCATAGCACTCTATCGAGAGTGGAGCAGCCGCACATACAAACCGTCAACAGAGGAGCAGCCGCAATGACAGAATATAAGCTCACTGACTGGCTGCCTACCACAAAAAAGGAGCTGGAGCTGAGGGGATGGGACTCGGTGGATGTCATTCTCTTCTCGGCTGATGCCTATGTAGACCACCCCTCGTTTGGAGCGGCGGTAATAGCACGCACACTTGAGGCGGCAGGCTACAGAGTGGC
Source organism: uncultured Prevotella sp. (assembly GCA_946055365.1). Classification (GTDB taxonomy): domain Bacteria; phylum Bacteroidota; class Bacteroidia; order Bacteroidales; family Bacteroidaceae; genus Prevotella. Next base: position 4,126 of record CAMGFM010000044.1, read on the forward strand.
CATCGTGCCGCAGCCAGACTGGCACGGCGACTACCGTGACTTCAAAAAGCTTGGCAGGCCGAGACTGTTTTTCGGCATAGCACCAGGCTGTATGGACTCCATGGTCAACAAATATACTGCTGGCAAACGCCTGCGCTCGGAAGACGCTTACAGCCCTGACGGACGGCACGACTGCCGCCCCGAATACCCGACGATAGTCTACACGCAAATACTCAAGCGTCTCTTCCCTGACGTGCCAGTTGTGCTTGGCGGCATAGAGGCTTCACTGCGGCGGCTCACGCATTATGACTACTGGCAGGACTCACTGCGCAAGTGCATACTGTGTGATTCGGGCGCAGACCTCGTCATCTATGGCATGGGCGAGAAGCCCATACTGCATCTGTGCAGGCGCATGGACGACGGCTGGCCCATAGAGGCGTTGCGCGACATGCCTCAGACTGTGTGCCTGTGCAAGGAGGAGGAGGTGCCGGGCGGCATTACCGCCGACGATATTGTGCTGCACAGTCACGAGGAGTGCCTGCGCGACAAAAAAAAGCAGGCCGACAACTTCCGTCACATTGAGGAGGAGTCAAATAAGATGCACGCACGCAGACTCCTACAGCAGGTTGACGGCGTGTATGCCATGGTTAACCCTCCCTATCCGCCAATGACAACAGAAGAACTTGACCGTTCTTTTGACCTGCCATACACTCGACTGCCGCATCCTAAGTACAAGGGCAAGACAATACCTGCATACGAGATGATCAAACACTCGGTAAACATACACCGAGGGTGTTTCGGAGGATGTGCTTTCTGCACTATCAGTGCCCATCAGGGCAAGTTCATCACATGCCGTTCCAAGCGCAGCATAGTGGAAGAGGTTAAAAAGGTGACGCAGATGCCCGATTTCAAGGGCTATCTGTCAGATCTCGGCGGCCCGTCAGCCAATATGTATGGCATGCGTGGGCGTAACCAGAATTCATGTGAGCAGTGCAGGCGGCCATCGTGCCTACATCCGCGCGTATGTCCCAATCTGGTCACCGACCATACGGCCTTGCTTGACGTATACCACGCCGTGGACGCGCTGCCGGGCATAAAGAAGAGTTTTATTGGCAGTGGTGTGCGCTATGACTTGCTGCTTCATGAGAGCAAGGATGCAAAATGCAATGCCGCGGCGCGACAGTACACTCGTGAACTTATATGCAGGCATGTCAGCGGCCGTCTCAAGGTCGCGCCAGAGCATACCTCAGACGCGGTGTTGAGCCTCATGCGCAAGCCATCGTTCAAACTTTTTGAAGAATTCAAGCGCATCTTTGACAAGATAAACAAGGATGAGAATCTGCAACAGCAACTCATACCTTATTTCATCAGCTCCCATCCCGGCTGCACTGAGGAAGACATGGCTGAACTGGCGGTTATAACCAAGCGTCTTGACTTTCACCTCGAGCAGGTGCAGGACTTCACACCCACGCCGATGACCGTCAGCACCGAAATGTGGTATACTGGCTATGACCCATACACGCTTCAGCCCGTCTTCAGTGCCAAGTCTCCACGCGACAAGCAGGCACAACGGCAGTTTTTCTTCTGGTATAAGCCCGAAGAACGCAGGGCTATAGAGATGGAACTGCGGCGCATAGGACGCACAGACCTCATAGCCAAGCTCTATGATGGCGTGAAAGGAGGCGTGCCGGGCCGCAATTTCGGCAATAATCGCCGTCCTGCCTACCAGAAAGGTGATATGTCAGATGGTGGCAACCGCCGTCCTGCCTACCCGAAAGGTGACAAGTCAGGCGAAAGTGGTCGCCGTCATGATGGCAAGGCCCGTCCTCATGGCAACGGCACACGCGGTAAGGGCAGGAAATAGTGCGTTGCCAAGGGTGAAAACTTTTATATGTGTAAAGGCAAGACAAAAGAAAGGGAACATAAGCCCTGCTTTATGTCTTGCCTTTTTACGTGCTTTTATGCTTTGTGATGCATATTTGTGGTCTCCGAGTATGCTCCAGACAGAGCGTCATGCCTTTTCTGATTGCCTGTCAATACACTCCATTGCCATTTGCAGGCGTTTCTGCCTGTGTGGCTATCCGTTTTCCTTGAGCCAGTCGCGCACGTCCATCAGCGCGCAACCCAACAGGTTTTCACCCTGCCACTGCTCTACGCTGCCGTTCTCTGCCTCTTCCCTGCCAAGACCTATGCCCCAGATTTTGTCGTATGGGCTTGCCTCTGCCAGAATGGAGTCTCCCGTTGACAGCAGGAAGTCCCTAATGTCGGGGTTTTGTGAGAATTTGGCCCTGTTGCCCTCCACTACAATTTCATATTTGCGTACATTCCATGCCTCAGACTCAAATCCACGGATCTTTCTGCCCAGTTTCTTGTAGTCAGAGGGCGTGTCGGCTTCCATGATGGCCCTCAGCATCTCGTCGTCGCCAAACAGCCGTGCCTTGGAGGCCATCATATACTGTTCGGTAGTGTGATATTGCACGCCGTCAACCTCAAACCAGCAGTCATACCACTGGCTCAGACAGGCGGCGGTGACCTTCTTGGGGTTTGGCGTGTGTCCCCAGAAATAGACTATCGGCGTGCCGAGGCCGCTGTCTGCCATCTTTTTTATTGTCTCAACTGTATATTTCATGTTTCTATGTCCTTTAAAATTCTTTTCTGACTTCTTGTTATTTTTTCCCAGTCTCCTTATTTCTTTTCCCGCTCCTTGTCTCTTATTGCCATTAAAATCTTGCCAAGCATATTTTCTCCGCGCCAGCTGTATAGGTCAACGCCCCAAAACGTCTCGCCTTTACTGTTGCCGTTGATGAGAAGTTTGTCTCCCGTGTCAAGCAGACGCTTCATGAGGTCTTGGTTCTGTTCGAATTTTGCCCTTAGCACTGACTCCATGATGTCCACGCGCTCGCTCTCCCAGCCGTCAGGCGGCACTGTCTCGCGTCCTTTCATGGCCGCCTTGTCGGCAGAACATCCGCAGAAAGTCTTGCGCAGGCTCTCTTCCGCACATCTGGACGACAGAAAGGCAGCCTCGGCATTGGCATATTGCAGTCCGTTCCACACAATGCGGCAGGCGTGGCGATTGCTCAGAAAGCTATATTCATCCTTAAATCTGTCAACGACATCGGGAAAGTCAGAGGGCTTATAGCCCTTGAACAGTTGCCAAACGCCTGTACAGAGCATGTCCTGACACGACTTTCCTGCCAGCATAAGCTCTCTTGCCTTGGAGGAACTGATGTCATTGGTGCCTTCGGGCTGCGGCAACAGCATTATGCGGTGCATGTATTGCGAAAGCGTGTCGCTGTTTTTGAGCGTGTCGCACACCTCTGTGTTGTCCCTTGAATACAGTGCTACGCTGAACAGGTCCAGAAATCTTCTCTTCTTTGTGAGATGTATCAGCAGTTCCAGCTTGTCCGCGCCCATGATAAAGTATATGCAGGCATCAGGATATTCCTCTTGCAGTGCCGTCAGTGTAGGCACGGTTCTTGCCTCGACGGTGTCCAGCTCCATCTCGCACACTGTCATGCGGCTGTCTGTACACATTGACCGCAGCATACTGACACGTGTCTCGGGCGACAGCACCACGGGCGGATGACTGTGTCTCATCTTGCGCCTGAGATAGGCATCGCTGACAGGCACGAATATGCCTTTATGGGCATTGAGGGTGTCAATGGCATTAAGCATCAGTGTGTAGTGAGCCAGTGTGGGAGGGTTGAAGCTGCCACCCATCACCACTATTTTTTGCTTGTCTTTCATCGTTTTTCAATTTTTGTGTTACTCTATTTATTTTCTTCAATCGCGCTTTTCTGTGCGACAGCCACGTGTCTTTGTCGCCTTTCTCTCACATCGGCTCGCCCTATGCTCACAACGGTGTGTTCATGATATGGTGTCGTGCCGTGGCAAGTGCCACTTTTTCGATGGCAAGTGCCGTTTTGCCGATGCCAAAGAGCCTCTTTTTGACTGCCGAAGTGCCACTTTGCCGATGCAGGATGTTCGTGTGTGACGTTAGGTATGTATTGTGCATTGTCATAAGAGCGTCCGTGCATATTGTCAAACAGTCATCCCCTCCACACGCCGCTGCCCGTTGTGCTGCGACGGTTAGCCATGTCAGAACTCCAGCCTAAACCCTTTCTGCTTCAGTTCGTCATATTTCGCCTTGTTGAAGCGGAAGAGAAAGGCTTTTTTTCTGTTAGACGGGTTTGCCGTGTCGTCCGTCTGTTCAAGCATCTCCAGTCGTTTCATCTTGTTGTAGAAGTTGCGGCGGTCAAAACGCACGTTGAGTATCGCCTCATAGAGGTTTTGCAGCTGCCTGATGGTAAACTCCTCGGGCAGCAGTTCAAAGCCCACTGGCTCAAAGTGTATGTGTTGGCGCAGTGCCTGCTCTGCCTTGCGCAGTATCTGGTCATGATCAAAAGCCAGCTGAGGCACTTCGTCCAGCGCAAACCAC
>CAMGFM010000045.1 GCA_946055365.1 uncultured Prevotella sp.
GGCAAGGGCTGATGTGAAGAAGATTTTTTTCATTGTATAAACTGGTTTTTAGTAAAATTGTTTGCGTAGTTTGTATGTTCCGTTAAAGGACATGACATTTCTACAAAGATATGACATAAATCAATGCCGTGGCATCGGCAAAACGTCATGTTCACATTTTTTATATATATATAAACAAAAACAACACATCATGCGGCTGTGCGCACCCGTTGTCGTTGCTTTGTGTCTTGGCATAAGGGCGTTGCGGGTTTTTGGAAAGTGGCACTTTGGAAATGTCAAGTGGCACTTGGCAAACGCAGAGTGACGCTTTGCCAGTGTCAAAGTGCCACTTTTGCGCGGGGAGCCTGTCGCTTGGCGGCATGGGCTTGCGGCAACAGGCTCTTTGTAGCGGCGTGGCATAAAAAGACAACGGCAACATTGCAGGGCGAAAGCCTGCGATGTTGCCGTGTGAGAGAGAGCCTTTCCGGGCTGTGGCGTGCGTCAGCTCTCGCTATTCTGCGGCCCTCTCACCTTGTCCTTTGCGGTGATGCCGCTCTTGATTTCGATGTTTATGCCGTCGGAGAGTCCTGTTGTGACCTTGCGGCGTTCATAGGTGATGTCGTTGTCCTGCCCTTTGATGACATATACATAAGTGTCGTCGCCCTCAAACTCTATCGCGCTCTCGGGCAGTGTCAGCACCTGCCTTGCCTCTGCCAGTGTTATCTCGGCGTTTGCGCTGTAGCCGCTCCTTATGGTGCCGTGTCGTGACACCTTGACCGCCGCCTTTATCTCAAACTGGTTTGCCCCGTTGAGCGAGGTGGCTTTTGGCGATATGTATTCGAGCTGTGCGTCAAACTTTAGGTTCTGCATTGCGCCTATGGTTATCTTCATTGTCATGCCCGTAGTGAGCCTGCCCACCTCCGTCTCGTCGATATTGCCGCGGAAGATGAGGTCGTCCATGTTTGCTACGGTGGCTATGGTTGTGCCGTCGTTGAACGTGTTGGCGAGAATTACCGAGTTGCCCACTTTCACGGGTATGTCGAGAATGAGTCCCGTGACAGTTGAGCGTATGAGCGTGGAGCTTTCGCTTGCGTTACTCTTTGACACGCCGTCCCTGACCACCTCGAGGTTTTCCTGAGCCGCCTTCACCTCCTCGCAGCTCTGCTTCCACGCCTGCGCTATCTTGTCATATTCGTCAGCCGACACCAGCCCCTTGTCAAAGAGAGCCTTTTCGCGCTCGTGGTTGGTGCGTGCCTGCGCCTCGTTGATGACGGCGAGACGCAGCCTTGCCTGCGCCGCGCTCAGCTGTCCCATGTCGGGAATGACCTTAACCTTGGCTATCACTTCTCCCTGCTGCACCATCTCGCCCGCCTCTTTGAGCAGTTCGGTGATGATGCCGCTTATTTGGGGCTTCACAGCCACCTCGTCGCGCGGCTCTATCTTGCCGGTGAGTATGGTGGTCTTCTTTATGTCGCACTTTTTAGGCACAAAGGTCTCGTAGGTGACGGCCTGCGGTCGCGACTTGACGTAGAGGAAGACAAAAGTGCCGATAAACACGGTGGCCACTAATGCCATAAGGATGATTTTGATGTACTTTTTCATATCTTGACTGTGGTTTTGTTTTGTCGGGTAAATGCTGTTGTGAAACGGGATTGCCGTGAGACTGTGGGGCGGCGTGCCGTGAGGGCGAGCCGTGCCGCGCAAGAGGGCCCTATTCGTCCCTTATGGCATCCACGGGCTTGACGCTCATGGCCCTGAGAGCGGGCGCGAGACCAGCCATGACACCCAGCAGTGACAGCATCACCACGGCTCCCGCGGCTGTCGAGAAGCCTATTTGGAAGTGTGCGCTTGTCACTCCGTCAGAAGTGTTGGCGAGTTCCAGTGCCTCGAGAATGAGAACGGCGAACAGTATGCCGCTCATGCCTGCCACCGAAGTGAGCAGTATGCTCTCCTTTATAATCTGCGAAAGAATGTCGCGCGGCGTTGCGCCTATGGCACGTCTGATGCCCAGCTCCACGGTGCGCTCCCTCACCGTCACCATCATGATGTTTGACACGCCGATAGCCCCGGCTATGAGCGTGCCTATGCCCACGAGCCATATCAGCCAGTTCACTCCCCTGAAGAGATTGTCGACCATAGAAAACATCATTTCGGTGTTAAACACCATCACGCCTTTCTCGTCGGTGGGGTCGATGTCGTGTGCCTTTGCCACGGTGGTGCGTATCTTTGTCGTTATGTCGCTCATCACCACCCCGGGCTTGCCCGTCATGAAGATGATGTCGACGTTGTTGCCTCGGTTATAGACATTCTGTATCAGCGACAGCGGCATGAAGATGCTCTCCTGGTCGCTGCCGTTGATGCTCATGTTGCCCTCGGCGAAGTTGACGCCCACCACGCTATAATAGATAGAGTCAACCCTGATCACCTGGCCGCACGGGTCTGCCACGCCGGGAAACAATCGCTTGTATATCTGCTCACCCAGCACGCACACCTTGCGTCCCTGGGCTATGTCAATGTCGTTGATGTAACGCCCGAGTTTCATTCGCGGCTCCTGAACCCTCTGCATGTCGGGCAGTATGCCCTTGATGACGGCCGAGGAGGAGTGTTCTCCGTTGACGGCGTTGCCCCATAGGCACACGGTGGGTGTCACTACGTCGAGCTCGGGTATGTGACTCTTGAGCCTTGTCACGTCGCCATAGTTCATATACCACGTCCTGTCCTTGCGAAAGCCGTGAAAGGGCTTGGTGGTGGGCTGCGCCCATACCACGGCGGCGTTAGTGGCAAATCCGTCGAGCTGCTTGTTGATCATGTCTTTGAGTCCCTGTCCGCCGCCGCTGAGCATCACGAGCATGAACACGCCCCAGAACACGCCGAAACCCGTGAGCAGGGTGCGGCTCTTGTTTCTTGACAGCGTGTCGAGTATCTCGTGCAGCCTGTCTGAGTCAAATTTCAGGAGGCTTGACAGAGGGTTGCGCCGACGCATGGCGCGTGGCGCATGGCGGAGAGTGGCGCGTGTGCGGCGTGAGGTGTCATTGTCTTGTGACATGGTGTGTGCGTTTGTGAGATATGTAGGTGGTTATATATAATAATAAGGTATGCGCACGCGTGCGCGGTGGCGTTATGTCAGTCGTGCGTCGTGTCTTGTCATTCGGCTCTTAGTGCTTCGATGGGCCTTATCTTGGCAGCCTTGCGTGCAGGGATGAGTCCTGCGATGGTGCCTGCGACAATCATGAGTATGGTGGCCTGCACGCACACGCCTATGCCCACTGTCGGGTCGAGAAACATCTGAGCCTGGAAGAGTCCGTTGTCCACTTCGGTGTGTCCTATGGTGGCATCCATGTAGAGGTTTGCGCCTATGCCCAGCACCATGCCGATATATCCGAAGAACGTAGTGATGACCACGCTCTCCACGATGATGAGCCGCAGTATGGACCAAGGCTTTGCGCCTATGGCCTTTCGTATGCCAAACTCCTTGGTGCGCTCCTTGACGGTGATGAGCATGATGTTTGATATGCCCACGATGCCCGACAGCAGGGTCAGCAGGCCTATCACCCAGAGAGCCTTGCTTATCATGCCGGTGGCGGTGTTCATGTTGAGGTTATGCAAAAAGCGGTTCCATATCCACACGGAGTTCTCGTCGTCGGGTGCGGCGCGGTGGTTGGTGTTGAGAGCCGCCCTCAGCGACTTGGCAAACTCCTCGTTGGCCTGCTCCGAGTTGATGTTTTCAAACGAGAAGATGATGTTACCTGCCTTGTCGCCGCTGCCGTAGATGCCGCGGAATGTGGTAAAGGGTATGAACGCCGTGTTGCCCATCTTGTTTTTCTCGCTTTCGTAAATGCCCACTACGCGAAAGCTGAGGTTGTCCATGCTGATGTCCTTGCCGCAGACGCTCATTGGCGAGTGTGGCAGCAGTTCCTTTGCCATGTCGGTGTTGATGACTATGCACTTGCGTTTGTCCTTGAGATCCTTGTCGTTGACAAACCGTCCCGCGAGCATCACGCGCTTGTTTATCTGCACGTCGTTTGGGTAGACGCCGCTGATGTTTATGCCTGTGGTATAGTTGTCGTTGAGCGTCAGCACGCAGCCCTCTCTCTCTATCTCCGCGCCCATGGAGGTGATGTTGTCGGCAAAGAGCGTCTCGGTAATGAGCATGTCCCTGTCGTTGAGTTCTATATTGCGGCCCTCGTTGAGGCCGTCAAAAGCCTTGGAAGTGTTGCCTCCGAACACCATCATTGAGTTTGACAGAAACCTCTTGTTGTTGCTGAGCATGGCGTTTATGAGTCCGTTGCCTGCGCCGAGCAGCACTATGAGTATGAAAATGCCCCATGCCACCGAGAAGCCCGTGAGTGCCGTGCGCAGTCTGTTGTGTCTGATGGTGTTGCCTATTTCGTTGATGATGTCTCTCATGCGTTAGCGTGTTTTTATTTCATTATGCCGTTGATGCCAAAGGGGCTTGCCTTGTGGTCGAGGTTCTCCTCTATGTGTCCTATTATGCCGTCCTTGATATGTATTATGCGGTTGGTCTCGTTGGCCACGCCGCTCTCGTGAGTCACGACTATTGTAGTGACCCCCTCCTCGGCGTTGAGCTGCTTGAGCAGAGCCATCACCTCCACGCTGGTCTTAGAGTCGAGGGCGCCAGTAGGCTCGTCGGCGAGCAGTATGCGTGGCTTTGTTATGAGGGCCCTTGCTATTGCCACGCGCTGTTTCTGTCCTCCCGACATCTCGTTGGGGTAGTGGTCGGCCCATTGTGTGAGTCCGAGCCGCTCCAGATGCTCCATGGCGAGCCTGCGGCGTTGCTTGCGCGACATGCCCTGATAGTATAACGGCAGCTCAACGTTCTCTGCCGCCGTCTTAAACTGTATCAGGTTGAACGACTGGAATATGAAGCCTATCATGCGGTTGCGGTATTCGGCGGCCCTTGTCTCCGACAGGTCTTTGATGAGCGTGTCTCCGAGCCAGTATTCGCCCGAGTCATAGTTGTCGAGTATGCCGAGAATGTTGAGCAGAGTAGACTTGCCCGAGCCCGACGCGCCCATTATCGACACAAAGTCGCCCTCGTTGATGTCGAGGCTTATGCCTTTAAGCACGTGCAGCGGCTGTGCGCCGTAATAGGTCTTGTTGATGTCTTTGAGATGTATCACGTTGGTGTGGTTTTGGGTGGTTTGAGAGAAAGGGGAGAGCAGGCTTGCGTTGCCCGTCAGAGCCTTGCCGCATGAGCCATTGCCGTATGTTTGACTTGCGTATGCGGCAGAAAGTTGCAGTGAAAACGTAAAAAAACATCACGAAAGGCAGGCACCGCGGTCCCTCTCGTCGTCCTTGCCCGTGGCGTGTGGTGTCTTGTGTTGTGAGAGAGTGTCGCTTGCTTGTGCCAAAGCTGCGCTCTTGCCTTTTCAAAAAAGCCGCTTTCGTTGGTCAAAAGCGGCACTCTCGCATGTCAAAAGAGCCATTTTATAAACGCCAAGTGGCATTTCATGAACGCCAAGTGGCACTTCATAAACGCCAAGCGGCACTTTTATAGCCCAAAAGAGGGTGTGTCCTTGAGCTGACACACCCTCCTGTCCTTGTCATGTCTCTTGTCCTTGCCATGTCTTCTGTCTTTGCCTTAGAAGAGTGGGGCAGCGGCTTGTTGACATGTGTGTTTTTTTATGTTCTGTGAGTCGTCTTACTCCTCGGGAGCGGCCTCTATGAGGTCCATAAACTGGTCGAGCTTGGGAGTAATGATGATCTGCGTGCGGCGGTTGCGCTGCTTGCCTGCCTCCGTAGTGTTGCTTGTGAGCGGGTTATACTGTCCGCGTCCGCCTGCCGTGAGCCTCTTCGGGTCAACGCCATACTCGTTTTGCAGGGCCTGCACCACGCTTGAGGCGCGCAGACAGGAGAGATCCCAGTTGTTGCGAATGTTCTTCATGGATGCTGCTGCGGCGTTTACAGGCACGTCGTCGGTATTACCTTCGATAAGCACGTCATAATCCTTGTAGTCCATGATGATTTTTGCGATCTTGCTGAGTGTCTCCGAGGCCCTCTCGGTAATCTCCCAGCTGCCGCTCTTGTAGAGCATGTTGTCGGCAAGTGAAATGTAAACCACGCCTTTAAGCACCTGCACGTCCACGTCCTTGAGTTCCTCGCGTGAGAGAGAGCGTGTGAGGTTGTTGGTAAGTACCATGTTGAGCGAGTCCGACTTTGACTTCACCTCCACCATATGGCGTATATACTGGTTTGACTCGTTAATCTGGTCTACGAGTTTGGAGATGTTCACGTTGTTGTCGCCTGCGTTTGTGAGGCTCTTGTCCAGAGAAGCCTGCAGTGCGGCGTTGTCTTTCCTCGCCTGTTCGAGCTGTGCCTCGAGTGCGGCCACGCGTGCTTTCTGTGCGGCAAGGTCTTCTTTCGCGCTCTGGAAGCTGGCTGTCAGTTCCTTGTTCTCAAGACGGCAAGCGTCAAGGTCTTTCTTGGGTGCGCAGCTTGCAAGGCTGAGCAGTGCCGTTGCAAATGCGATAGCATAAAGGTTTGTTCTTTTCATACTGATATGTTGTGTTTTGATTATATGCGGTGTAATACTTTGTCATTGCCGAGTCGCCCGACTTCTGCAAAGCCGGTGCAAGGCGAGCGCAATAGAGCTTGCTCTGATTGCCGAGCCGCCGCCCGACTTGTGCAAAGTCGGTGCAAGTCGAGCGCAATAGAGCTTGCTCATATTGCCGAGCCGCCGCCCGACTTCTGCAAAGTTAATACTTTAAATCGTAGATTAGACTGTAAATGAGACGATAAACGCTTCTGCATCTCGCTACTTTAATTTTATTTAACTTGCAAAGAGCCTGCTTAACCTTGATTTACGCTTTTTTGTAGGCACTTATGTCAATTATTTGCGTTACCTTTGCAGGTGTCGGGCTTTGCCTGCGACATCTTATAGTCTATTACTTTATATTACAAGAAAACCATAATCCACAACAATGAGACAAATAAGCAAACTGGCGGCGACGGCATTGCTCGCCCTCGCTGCCGCCACGGCAGGTGCCAAGGACAACGTCGAATATGTTGACCCCTTCATAGGCACCACCAATTTCAGCGTGTGCCATCCCGGTGCCATCTGTCCCCACGGACTCATGTCGGTAGTGCCGTTCAACGTCATGGGCTCCGACCTTAACGAGCAGGACAAGGACTCCCGCTGGTGGTCGGCCAACTATGAATACAACAACAAATACTTCACCGGCTTTGCCCATGTGACCCTCAGCGGCGTGGGATGTCCCGAGATGGGCACCCTGCTCGTCATGCCCACTACGGGAGAGTTGCAGGTAGACTACACCAAGTATGGCTCTGAATATAGCAATGAGGTTGCACGCCCTGGCTATTACTCCTCCATGCTCACCAAGTATGGCGTCAAGTGCGAGGTAACGTCCACCATGCGCAGCTCGTGCGAGCGTTACACCTTCCCGAAGGGCAAGGGCAACCTGCTCTTCAACCTCGGCAACGGACTCACAAACGAGATTGGAGCCACGCTGCGCCGTGTCAGCGACACCGAGTTTGAGGGCTTCAGGCTCCTCGGCACGTTCTGCTACAATCCGCAGGCCGTCTTCCCGATGTACTTTGTGGTGAGAGTGAGCAAGAAACCCGCCGCCAGCGGCATGTGGAAGAAGCAGCCCGAGATGAAAGGCGCGGCTAAGGAGTGGGACATACACAGCGGCAAGTATAAGCTCTACCCGGGTTACGGGCGCGACATGGCAGGTAACGACATAGGATATTACATGACGTTTGACTGCAATGCCAACGAGCAGGTGGAAGTGCAGGTGGGCGTGAGCTTCGTGTCCATAGACAACGCGCGCCAGAACCTCAATGCCGAGCAGCCGACGCGCGATTTTGACAAGGTGAGGCGCGCCGCCTATGAGCAGTGGGCAAAGACCCTCGACAGGATAAGCGTGGAGGGAGGCACCGAGGAGCAGCGCAAGGTGTTCTACACGGCTCTCTACCACACGCAGATACACCCCACGGTGTTGCAGGATGTCAACGGACAGTATCCCAAGATGGAGAGCAACGACATTCTCACCACTAAGGGCAACCGCTACACGGTGTTCTCGCTGTGGGACACCTACCGCAACCTCTCGCAGTTGCAGACTCTCATCTTCCCCGACAAGCAGATAGACATGGTAAACTCCATGATCGACATGTATAAGGAGTGGGGATGGATGCCCAAATGGGAGCTGTTCGGACGCGAGACATGGACTATGGAGGGCGACCCCTCCATTCCCGTCGTCACCGACACATGGCTCAAGGGGCTGAAGGGCATAGACATCAACGCCGCCTATGAGGCTTTCCGCACCTCGGCAACACTGCCGGGCAAGCAAAACAAGATGCGTCCCGACGTAGACCCCTACTACACCAAGGGCTACATACCCATGGGCATGTATGCCGCCGACCTCTCGGGCGACAACTCCGTGTCGCACGCCCTTGAATACTATGTCGCCGACAACGCTCTCTCGCTTCTCGCCG
>CAMGFM010000046.1 GCA_946055365.1 uncultured Prevotella sp.
ACAAAAGCAAAGTGCCACTCTGCGGAGGCAGAAGTGGCACTTTACTTTAATGGTATCACAAGTTCGGATATTGGTTCTGCTTGAGTGCGCCGCCCGACTTGATGATTTCGGTAGACGGATAGGGGAACACCATCATATAGTCCTGATATTGCTTCTTGTTCTTGTAGTCCTCGTAGTCGCCAACCACGTAATGGCCGTCAGCGTCGCCGCGTCCGCCCTTGACAAGAGCCTCGTTATAGGTGTTGCCGTTGGCATCCACCCACTTGTCATCGCTGTTCTTGGTGACTACGATGTCGCCGCCGTTGCCGTTGTCTACATAATAATAGTAGTGGCGTGCGCGCGGATGGGCGTTAAGCTCCTTGGAGGCGAGATTTTTTATCTCTGCCACGGAGCTGCGGTGCCAGCGTTTGAGGTCGAAGAGGTGGTCGGTAAACTCAAATGCGAGCTCGCAACGACGCTCGTGGTAGAGGTCGGTCCATGTGGCGTCGCCCGTGAGCGGCGTGAGGTGAGAGCGTGTGCGCAGGCGGTTGATGTCGGCTGCTGCCTTGTCGGCATGTCCCGTGGCAAGGTAGGCCTCGGCACGGAAGAGGAGCATCTCGGCGAAGCGTATGAGAGGCATGTTGACACGTGCGGTGGGCCAGTCGCCGTTGGTATTGACATAGCCCTTGATGTCTGCGCTCTCATGCTTAAAGGGATCCATGTATTTGTTGATCATGAAGCCCGACTCCACGTCGGAGGTAGAGTAGAAACGGCGCGTAGAGCCAAAGAACTCAAACTCCTGGCCATACTCGAGTATGGAGCGGAGGAGGCGTTCATTGCCCTCACCGTCCTTGAGCATCTCCTCATAGATGTCATAGGAGGGCTTGTTCTGGCCCCAGCCGTTGTAGATGCCCCAGCCTTTGTTTTCGAGAATGACACCCGGGAACTCTGAACCGCCGCCTGTGTCACCGCCGTTGCCGGCTATGCCAAAGAGATATTCCTTGCTCCAGAAGTCAGAGAAGTCAGACGAGAAGAGCGAGGAGAAGCTCGGAGCGAGGTCGCGGCCATAGGTGGTCTCAAGCTCATTGACCGTGGTAATGACATTGTCCCACTGTGTGGCGTCCCATGTGGCCCAGTAGGCATAGACCTTGGCCTTGTAAGCCACGGCAGAAGCCTTGTGGGCGCGTCCGCGGTCGTCTGCGCCATAGTCCTCAAAGCACGGAAGACACCTGACGGCATTATCCATGTCTTCTATAATCATCTTGTAGTTGTCCACGACAGATGCCTGCTGCTTGGGTATGGAGTTGTCATAGCCATTGGGATAGTCCTCATAGCGTGTGAACGGCACGCCCTGCTCTGCCGTGCCATAGCGGTAGGCAATCCAGAAGTGGCAGAAGCCACGCATGAAGTAGGCCTCGCCGAGCGAGCGTGTCTCTATGTCGGTGAGCTTCTTGGACTGCTGCTTGTCGAGCAGCTGTTCTACCACCCAGTTGGCACGCGCTATGACGGTGTTGAAGTTTCTGTAAGTGGTGGTGAGGGGGCTTTCATCGCCCGTATATTCGAATGTGGCGAGAGCAGGATAGCTTCTCGTGCGTCCCCACACCACATCGCAGGCGGCTCCCTGCTCCCAGAATATCTCGCGGCCGAAGAGTCCCTCCTGATGTATGGGCGCATAGAGAGCGTCAACGGCATCTATGGCCTGGTTGTCGTTTTGGAAATATTGGGTTGTAGTGGGTGTTCCCTCCGACTGCACGTCCAAAAAGTCGCTGCACGAAGTGAGGAGCGCAAGGGAGAGAGCCGCTGTCATTAAATGTTTTGCCTTCATATCTTAATATATTAAGAGGTGCTTTTGTTGTGTATTAATATGTAAGTCTCACTCCAAAGGAGAATGTCCTCGACACGGGGTAGCGCATGGCATCCCAGCCGCCGCACTCGGGGTCTATGCCAGAGTAGTCGGTGATGGTGAAGAGGTTTTCGCCGCTCACGTAGACGCTGAGTGAGCTGTTGCGATCGGCGAAGTGTGACCACTTGCGCATGAGCTTGGTGAGGTCATAGGACACCGTGACATTTTTGAGGCGCAGATAAGACGCATTCTCAAGATACCAGTCAGAGGCTGTAGAGAAGTTCTTGTTGGGGTCGCTCTTGGAGAGGCGCGGGATATTGGAGCCTCTGTTGGTCTCGCTCCACGCATTGAGTATCTCGGCGGAGCGGTTGAAGTTGCCCTCAACGTCACTCAGAGTCATAGACTTGGCCACGTTCATGGCCTTTGCGCCACCTACGCCCTGAAGCATGGCAGAGAATGAGAGGTCTTTCCACTTGAAGCCTGCCGAGAGCGAGAATGTGGTCTTGGGAGTGGCCGAGCCGCAATACTGGCGGTCAAGGTCGTTAATGGAGCCGTCGTTGTTGAAGTCGACAAACTTGAGGTCGCCAGCCTGTGCGTTGGGCTGTATGCGGTTGCCGTCCTTGTCTACATAGGCGGCAGCCTCCTCATCGCTCTGGAAGATGCCCGCTGTCTTGACGAGATAGAACGAGCCGAGAGGCTGTCCCTCTGCCGTCTGATAGCAATAAGGCACAATGCGGAACGATCCGTCGCCTGTCCACACGCCGGGGTTGCCCTCCTGGTCTCTCACGCCGATGTTTGACACCCAGTTCTTGAGCCAAGAGAAGTTGCCGCTGACATAATAAGACCAGTCCTTGCCGATGCGGTCGCGCCAGCTGAGCGACAGTTCCAGACCGCGGTTGCGCACCTCGCCCTGATTGACGAGCATCGCGTCAAGGCCTATCGACTGCGGCCAGTTCATTGACTGTGTCTGTATGAGGTTGAAAGTGCGCTTCTCAAACCAGTCAAACTGCATGGCGAGACGGTCGTTGAAGAGGTTGAGGTCAAGACCGAGGTCAAACTGCTCTGAGGTCTCCCATGTGAGGTTGTTGTTGAGAGCGGTCTTGTTATAATAAAAGGTGTTCCAGAGGTTGCCTTTCTCCACTCCGCCCTGCGCCTGTTCCTGCCATGTGGTCATGCCGAGGAGTGCCGACTTGTAGTTGTAGCCAATGGAGCCGAGATTGCCCACACGTCCCCAAGAGGCTCTGAGCTTGAGCAGCGACACGACGTCGTTTTTGGGGAAGAAACTCTCGTTGGAGATTTTCCATGCGGCGGTCACAGCGGGGAAGTCGCCGTGATTCTTGTCCTTGGGCAGACGGCCGGCATAGTCACGACGCCATGAGGCGGTGAGGAAATAGCGGTCGTCAAACGAATAGGCGAGACGTGCTATGAGCGACACGTTGGCATCGGGACCCGTAAGGTAGTCTTTGGCTGACACGGAGCCAGCGTTGGCAAGATATTGCATGTAGGCAGACTCGTCGGCAAAGGTCTTGCCGTTGACCTCGAAGCCTCTCACGTTGAAGTGGTCGGCAGTGGTGGAGAGGAGTGCGCCCACGGAGTGCTTGCCGAAGGTGTTGTCATAGGTGAGAGTGTTCTCTGTCTTCCACTGGTCGGTGCGATAGGTCGACTCGGTGAGCGAGTTGCTGCTGTTGGGCTTGCCCACCTCGTCACGGCGCGGGCTGAAGCCCTTGTAGTAGTTGCTCTTGAGATTGTAGGTGAAGCGGCTCACAAACTTGAGTCCCGGCACGATGTCGCCAATCTCGAGTGATGTGGTGGACCAGAGGTCGCTCGTGCGGTCAAAGATGTTCTTTGACTGGAGCGTGTTCATGGGGTTGACGGCATCGCCGTGTATGTCGGCATAGTTGGAGCCATACTTGGCTATGTAGTCGGGGTCTTCGGTGGTAGTGCCGCCGTAGCCTGAGTTTGTGAAGGGGCTGTAGACGGTCGCGCTCGCCGGCATGTAGATGGCAGAGAGGATAGGTCCGGTGTAGCCCTCATTGGTGGCAGTGGTGCGTCCCTCGGTGTTTTTCCACACGAAGTCCTCTGTTATGGCCACCCACTTGTTGAGCTGGTATCTGCCGTTGTAGTGCAGGGCGAGGTTGCGGCTGAACGTGCTTTCGAGAATGCCCTCGTCATTGTCATAGGAGAATGATATGCGGTTGGCAAAAGAGTCGTTGCCCGTGTTGAGCGACACGTTGTGACGCTGGTAGAATGCCGTGCGGAAGATGGCATCCATCCAGTCGGTGCGCGTGGTACCAACCCACGGGTTCTTGCTGAGGTCCCATCCCTCGGGCAGAGACAGCCCGGCGTTGGCATATGACCTCTTGCGCATCTCTATCTCCTGCTCTGCATTGAGCGGCGTGGGCAGGTTCATGGCATTGCGCAGGCCGAACATGCCGTCATAAGATATGGATGTCTGTCCCTTTGCCGCCTTTTTGGTGGTGACAAGCACTACGCCGCCCGCACCCGACTGCGCTCCGTAGATGGCGGCAGAGGCTGCGTCCTTAAGCACAACGATAGACTCGATGTCGTTGAGCGATGATATGGGCGCGCCAGGCACTCCGTCAACTACCCAAAGCACGTTGTCGCCATTCTGCGAGCCTTGTCCGCGGATGACGATGTTGGGTGCTGCGGTCGGGTCGCCGCCGTCTGCCTGCACGGTGACACCAGCAAGCTGTCCCTGAAGCATACTCTCGGTGGAGGTGA
Organism: uncultured Prevotella sp.; assembly: GCA_946055365.1. Lineage (GTDB taxonomy): Bacteria > Bacteroidota > Bacteroidia > Bacteroidales > Bacteroidaceae > Prevotella. Next base: position 4,565 of record CAMGFM010000046.1, read on the forward strand.
CAGGACGCACGGCAAGCTCATCGACGTTGTTGACAACACCTACGGCCGCCGAGAGATCCTTTTTCTTGGTGGCAGTGCCATAGCCGATGGCCACTACCTCGTTGAGCATCTGAGAGTCTTCAACGAGAACGATGGACATCTCGCGCACGGAGGGGTTGGTCTTGACTTTCTTTGTGACATATCCTATGTATGACACCTCGATGTAAGCTCCCGGCTTGATGTTGTTAAGCACAAACTCGCCGTTGGCGTTGGTAACGACACCCATCTTTGTGCCTACGGCCTTGACCGAGGCTCCTATGACAGGCTCACCATTGGCATCCCTTACGACACCCATAACCTTTGCGCTGCCATATTGCTGCTGAATGTTCTCCGTCACAGCATCCCGAGTGTCAGCGGCGTATGCTGCCGAAGAGGAAAGAGAAAGCATGGAACATGCCGCCACTCCAAAGAGTCCGCATCTCCAATCTTTTTTAGAAAAACCTTTTCCCATGTCTGGTTGATTTTAAGTATTTATATATGTATGTTGTCACAATGAGCCGTTGCTTATGACGCAGGCGACGGCGGTCGCAAGACATCTACCGCACGGTGCGCTGCCCGCCGACACGCCGCTCTGATGCAGCGCATGATATTAATAAAGCAGCAGCGTGTCAAGCCCACAATCAGTATTCGGGCCTGTGGGCCGCACGTTTTTTTACATTTCTGTACTTACAGATTGACGTTAGTCAAGTAAGCAGTGCAAATGTATATATATTTTAAGACTTAAGCAAGCAAAATAGTTAAATTCTTCAAATTGTAACCATATTTTATGCGCGCTGTATTGTGTGCGTCCCGTACCCTAAAACTTCTCGTTGGCAAAAGCACTCAGCAGGGTTTCAAGTCACAAGCAGGCATATCAACAGCACTGACACACACGCAGACAGGAGGGAGAGGCATGACATTTCATTTGCACGACATTTTTTAGGACTGGGCTTACACAAAAAATCGTTGTATCACTTTGTGATAACGATTTAAAATATTATCTTTGCATCACAAAAAGGCAAACGCTTTGACGCAAAGCGTGACACTATGGTTAAAATCAATTTTATAAGCTTTTCAAAATACAAAAAACAATTATGGTAAATTACAAAGACCTTGGTCTTGTGAACACCCGTGAGATGTTCAAGAAGGCCGTTGCTGGCGGCTATGCCATCCCAGCATTCAACTTCAACACAATGGAGCAGATGCAGGCTATCGTTCAGGCTGCTGTAGAGACAAAGTCTCCGGTTATCATGCAGGTGTCGAAGGGCGCACGTGCCTATGCCAACGGCACTATCCTCCGCAACCTCGCAAAGGGTGCCGTGGAATATGCTAAGGAGCTTGGCTGCGAGAAGCCCGAGATCGTGCTTCACCTCGACCACGGTGACACTTTCGAGATCTGCAAGGAGTGCATTGACAACGGCTTCTCTTCTGTAATGATCGACGGCTCTCACCTCTCATTTGAGGACAACATCGCCCTCACAAAGAAGGTTGTGGAGTATGCACATCAGTTTGACGTGACCGTAGAGGCTGAGCTTGGCGTACTCGCAGGTGTAGAGGACGAGGTGTCTGCCGCAGAGTCTCACTACACACAGCCGGGTGAGGTGATAGAGTTTGCCACACGCACTGGCTGCGACTCACTTGCCATCTCTATAGGTACATCACACGGTGCCTACAAGTTTACACCAGAGCAGTGCACCGTAGACCCGCAGACTGGCCGTCTCGTGCCTCCTCCTCTTGCATTTGACATCCTCCACGCCATCGAGGAGAAGCTGCCCGGCTTCCCCATCGTGCTGCACGGCTCTTCTTCAGTACCGCAGGACGAAGTGGAGACTATCAACAAGTACGGCGGCAACCTGCCCAACGCAATCGGCATACCCGAGGAGCAGCTCCGCGAGGCTGCAAAGTCAGCAGTTTGCAAAATCAATATCGACTCTGACTCTCGCCTTGCCATGACAGCAGCTATCCGCAAGCACTTTGCAGAGCATCCCGACCACTTCGACCCGCGCCAGTATCTCAAGCCTGCACGCGAGAACATGAAGAAGATGTACATCCACAAGATCGTGAACGTGCTCGGCTCTGACGGAAAACTCGGATAAATAAGACTCCTGAGACCAAGAACACACAATCTCTGACTCATTGTCACGACTCTGACACACGGACACACGACGACGTGTGGACAGGAATACAGGGCGAAACGCCATGATGGCACCATGACACGTGGCAACGGGCATGAGAAACGCAGACAACGCTGCACGGCATATTACCGTGCAGCGTTTTTTGTGTGATGTAACGGCACACAACGTGCGGCATCATTTAACCCGAATCGGTCATTAGGACGCTATGCGCAAAAGAGTTTTCACGTATACCTAGGACATTGCCTTTTCAGAGTGTAAATCTCTGATGTATTAAAAGGCACTTTCGGGTACTAAAAAGGCACTTTTGCATCATCAAGAGGCACTTTCGGGTACTAAAAAAGGCACTTTTGTACCTTCAAGAGGCACTTTCGGGTACTAAAAAAGGCACTTTATTGTAGCAAAATGTCACTTGCCACAATAAAGTGCCTATATATGACTGTCACACAGCCAACTTGCCTAAGACCGCATGACAACGCAATGACTTAGAGAGCCATAATCTGCTTGGCTGTCTCGTCCTCAGGCTTGATCTGAAGGAGCTTCTCTGCCCAGATCTTAGCATTTGTCACGTCGTCGTTCTGGATGTAGTGAACGGCAAGATACTGATAGGCTACGGAGAGCTTCTTTAACTCAGACGCAGACTTCTCTGCCTTAGGCTCCACGATCGAGATATATTTCTGATAGAACGGGAGAGACTCGCCTGCCTTGAGGTCGGGGTTGATCTGATAGTGGATGAGAGCGCGCTGATAAGCGGCATAGTCTACGGCATAGTCAAACTTGCTCTCAATAGTGGCATACACGGCATCTGCATTTCTGAGCGCGGCAAGCTTGCCTGCCTCGTCTGCACCGTCCATCATGTCTACATAGATGTCTGCAAGGGCGCGGTAGTCGTTGGCATTGGCGTCTGTGCCGAGGTCCTCAAGATACTGCTTGTAGGCAGCCAAAGCCTCGTCAAATCTCTTGGCCTTGACATAGCATGCAGAAATGAGCTTGTTGGCATCCTTGTTGGCAGGGTCTACCTCGGATATGTGCCTGTACTGTGCGGCAGCATCGTCATAACGCTCCGTGTTCATGAGAGCGTCTGCATAGAACGTGTAGTCATTGACTGTGTACTTGATGGTGTCGGTGGCATTAAAGAGCTTCTCGCCATAGCCTACGGCTGCCGCATAGTCCTTGGAGCGGTCTGCACTGTAAAGGGCAATGCGGCTGAAAGAGCTGTACTGCGGATATTTGCTGATACCTGCCACTGCAAGTTTGAGCGACTTGGCATAGTCCTCAAGCACGTATGCCGTAGAGGCATAGTCAAAGAGGATGTAGTCGTCAAGCGTGGTGACGTCAGACACCTTGTCATAGTACTGCATGGCAGACTTGAGCTGGTTGTTTGAAGAATACATGTAGCCGGCAGCCGCGTCAACGGGATAGTCGGGCTTTACGGTGCGGAGCTTCTCAAGCATGACAACGGCACCCTGAGGGTCTACCTTCTGATAGACACGGGCATACTTGACGTATGCCACGTCGTTGCTCGGGTCGTTCTGCGTTGACATCTCATACCAT